>JAGRKQ010000271.1 GCA_020442235.1 Hyphomicrobiaceae bacterium
GGCCACCTCTTCGCGCTTATAGGCTACGATCCGGTCGAGAACGCTCTGCATCGGCCTATCCTGCCTTCAGGCGTTGGAGACGGCAACAAGCCGGTCGAGGGCGGCTCGCGCCTTGCCGTCCGCAATGGAGGTACGGGCAAGGGCGATGCCTTCATCGAGGCTGGCCGCCTTACCGGCGACCATCAGCGCCGCGCCGGCATTAAGGAGCACCGTGTCGCGATAGGCGCTGGCGACGCCGTCGAGCACGCTTGCCAGGGCCTTTGCGTTCACCTCGGCATCGCCGCCGACAAGGGCGCTGTCGGCCGCCCGCTCGAAACCGTAATCTTCCGGCCGGATGGTGGTGAGCATCACGGCCCCGTTCTTCAGTTCGGCGGCGGTCGTCTCGGCGCAAAGGGTGATTTCATCCATGCCGTCATCGCCGTGCACGACAAGGGCGCGTTCGCAGCCGAGCGAGGCCAGGGCTTCGGCGATCGGCACCACCCATCGGGCATCGAAGACCCCGACAAGCTGGCGCGTCACGCCGGCGGGATTGGAGAGCGGTCCGAGAAGATTGAAGATCGTGCGCACACCCATTTCAACGCGGGTCGGGCCGACATGGCGCATGGCGGCATGATGCGCGGGGGCGAACATGAAACCGACGCCGGCTTCGCGGATGCAGGCGGAAATCCGCGCCGGTTCCAGATCAAGCTTGACGCCGAGTGCCGCCAGAACGTCCGCCGCGCCGGAACGCGAGGACAGGGCCCGGTTGCCGTGCTTGGCGACAGGAACGCCGGCTCCGGCAACCACGAAGGCGCTGGCGGTGGAAACGTTGTAGGTGCCCTTGCCGTCGCCGCCGGTGCCGACGATGTCGATGGCGTCTTCGGGCGCTTCCACACGGGTCATCTTGGCGCGCATGACCGATACGGCGCCAGCGATCTCGTCAACGGTTTCGCCGCGCATTCTCAGTGCCATCAGGAAGGCGCCCATCTGCGAGGGGGTGGCCTCGCCGGTCATCAGCACCTCGAAGGCCTCGACCGCCTCGCCGCGCGTCAGGGCGTGGCCGTCGGCGACACGCTGGAGGAGATGCTTGAAGGTGCTCATGGGCAGGGGCCTCCCTTCAGGCCTTGGCGTTGTGCGAGCGGGCGATCTCGAGGAAATTGGAGAAGATGCGCTCGCCATATTCCGATGCGATGCTTTCGGGGTGAAACTGCACGCCGTGCACCGGATAGTCGCGGTGTGCGAGCCCCATGATCAGGCCGTCCTCGGTCTCGGCGGTGATGTCGAGACTGTCCGGCAGGCTGGCGCGTTCCACAATCAGCGAATGGTAGCGCGTGGCGGCAAAGGGCTCGTTGATGCCGCGAAACACCGACCGCGGCTTCGGCAGCACCGTGGAGAGCTTGCCGTGCATCAGATAGGGCGCGCGCACGACCGCGCCGCCGAAAATCTGCCCCATGGCCTGCATACCGAGACAGACGCCGAAGATGGGGATCGTCGGCGAAAACCGGTCCAGAAGCGACAGGCAGACGCCGGCCTCGTTCGGCGTGCAGGGGCCGGGAGAGAGGATGATCCCCTCCGGCTTCAGCGCGGCGATCTCATCAAGGGTGATCTTGTCGTTGCGCACGACGGAAAGCTCGGCCCCGAGCGCGCCGATTGCGTGCACCAGATTGTAGGTGAAGCTGTCGTAGTTATCGATGACGAGAAACATGACCGCCTCCTACTGGCCGCGCGCCGCGCCCATGGCGAAGCGTACCGCTTCCTCAGCGGCACGGAAGAGGGCGCGGGCCTTGTTTTCGCATTCACGCTGCTCGGACTCGGGGTCGGAATCGGCGACAATGCCGGCGCCGGCCTGCACATACATGCGTCCGTCCTTGACGATGGCGGTGCGCAGGACGATGCAGCTGTCCATCATGCCGTCGGCACCGAAATAGCCCACGCAGCCGGCATAGACGCCGCGCTTGTCACGCTCCAGTTCGTCGATGATCTGCATGGCGCGCACCTTCGGCGCACCGGAAACCGTGCCGGCGGGAAAGCCCGCGCCGAGCGCATCGAGCGCATCGAAGCGTGTGTCATCCAGCGTGCCGGCCACGTTCGAGACGATGTGCATGACATGGCTGTAGCGTTCCAGAAAGAACTGGTCGGTGACGCGCACCGTGCCGATCTTCGCCACGCGCCCGACATCGTTGCGTCCGAGATCGAGCAGCATGAGATGTTCGGCCCGCTCCTTGGGATCGGCCAGGAGTTCCTCGCCGAGCCTGCGGTCTTCGGCGGGCGTTGCGCCACGCGGCCGTGTGCCGGCGATGGGGCGGATCGTCACCTCGCCATCGCGCACGCGCACGAGAATTTCGGGGCTCGAACCGACGACGGAAAAACCATCGAAGTTCAGATAGTAGAGAAAGGGCGAGGGGTTGGTGCGCCGCAAGGCGCGGTAGAGCGCGAAGGGCGGCAGGGCAAACTCGCACTCGAAGCGCTGCGACAGCACCACCTGGAAGATGTCGCCGGCGGCGATGTAGTCCTTCGCCTTCGCCACCATCGCCTTGTAGGCACCCGGCGGGGTGTTGGAGACCTGATCCGGCAGCTCGATGTCGGCGGGCGCCGAAGCCTTGTCGAGCGGCTCGTCAAGCCGGTCCATGGCCCGGGTCAGGCGGTCGATGGCCCGCGCATGGGCGACCTCGGCCGTGATGCCGGATTCCGGCCGGACGGGTGTCACCAGCGTGATCTCGTCCTTCACCGCATCGAAGATCACCACAAGGGTCGGGCGGATGAGGAGCATGTCCGGCAGGCC
>JAGRKQ010000272.1 GCA_020442235.1 Hyphomicrobiaceae bacterium
GAGCCCGTGGAGCGCCGCCGCCCGCAGGAGCCGGCCACCTTTGCCGAGCGCCGCGTGACCCTCTCCGATCCGCACGTCTCGCGCCCGTCCATCGAGATCCAGTTCATCGCCCCGAGCTATGCGACCGACGCCAAGGCCGCCGCGGCACTCGATGTTCTGTCGGAAATTCTCGGCGGCGGACCGACCAGCCGGCTTTACCGCGCCATCGTTGTCGAGCAGGGCCTTGCGACTTCTGCCGGCAGCTACATGCAGGGCACCTCCCTCGATCCGTCCAGCTTCGGCTTTTATGCCCAGCCGCGCCCCGGCGTGACCATGGAGGCGCTGGAAGCGGCCCTTCGCGCCGAGATCGACAAGGTGCTGGCGGACGGCGTCAGCACGGTGGAACTGCGCACCGCACAGCGCACGCTGATCGCCGATGCCATCTTTGCCCAGGACAATCAGGCGACGCTGGCGCGCATCTTCGGCGCGTCGCTCGCTGCCGGTGAAACCATCGACATGGTGCAGAACTGGCCGCATGCGATTGCCGCCGTGACCGCCGAGGAGGTGCTGGAAGCGGCCCGCGCCGTCTTCGACCGCGATCGTTCCGCCGTCGGCATCCTGTTGCCTGAAAATGCCGGAGGGCGCTCCTGATGCGCGCGCCCATGCAGGCCGCAAGGCCCGTTCTCGCCCTGGCGCTAGCCTTTGGAGCCCTCTTCATGGATCAGATCGTGACCCCGGACACCGCACGGGCCGAGGCACGCATCCAGGAAGTGGTGAGCCCTGGCGGGATCACGGCCTGGGTGGTCGAGGACCACACCCTGCCGCTCATCTCGGTGAATTTTGCCTTCACCGTTGGCGCGGCCGCCGAACCGGAAGGTCAGGAGGGCGTCACCCAGCTTTTCAGCTATATGCTCGATGAGGGTGCGGGGGATCTCGACAGCTTCGCCTTCCAGTCGGAGCTTCAGGCGCGCTCGATCCGCATGTCCTTCGATGCGTCGCGCGATGCGTTTTATGGCGACCTGTCGCTTCTGGCGACGGAAACCGAACGCGGCTTCCAGCTGCTCCAGATGGCGCTGAATGCGCCGCGTTTCGATGACGAACCGCTGGAACGCATGCGCCAGGCGGCCCTCTCCGGCATCGACAGTTCGCGCAACGATCCCGACGCGATTGCCTCTGATCAGCTGATGGCGGCGCTCTTTCCCGGTCACCCCTACAGCCGCACGACCGAAGGCACGGTGGAAACCGTCTCCGCCCTCACGGCGGCGGATCTGGAAGCGACCCGCCAGCGCATCTTCCGCCGCGACCGGCTTTATGTCGCCGTGGTCGGCGCGATCAGCCCCGAGGCGGTCGCCGCCATGCTGGATGACGTCTTCGGCGCCCTGCCGCAGACCGCGCCCGATGTGGAGATCGCCACCGTCGAACCCGCCGCCGCCGGCACGGTGACGGTGGAGCGCGACATCGCCCAGTCGGTGATCCGCGTCGCCATGCCCGGCCCCTTGCGCGACGATCCGGATTTCATTGCGCTCTATGTCGGCAATCACATTCTCGGAGGCGGGTCCTTCTCTTCCCGCCTCTTCCATGAGGTGCGCGACATGCGCGGCCTTGCCTATGGCGTCTACACCTATCTGGGGCCGCTCGATCATGCCGGCTTCATCGCCGGTGGCGCGGCGACCCGCGCCGACCGTGCGCGCGAGACCGTCGAGGTGATGCTGGCCGAGATCGCCCGCTTTGCCGAAGGCGGCATCACCGAGGAAGAGCTGGAGGCCGCCAAGGCCTATCTGATCGGCTCTTATCCCTTGCGCTTCGACACCTCGGCCAAGATCGCCCGGCAGGTGCTCGGTCTTCAGACCGAAAATCTCGGCATCGATTACCCCGAGCGCCGCACCGCCCTCATCGAGGCGCTGACGGTGGAGGACGTCAACCGCGCGATCCGTCGCTTCTATGGTGCGACGCCCACGGTGGTGATCGTCGGCAATTCTGGGGACGGCTGAACGCCGCCCCCTGACGCCGGATGGCGAATCCGCCAGCATGAGCGCGTTTCAGGAAGGAGCCGTTCATGGCGATCCGCGCCCTGCCGGATCACATCATCAGCCGCATTGCCGCCGGCGAGGTCATTGAACGGCCCGCTTCGGCGGTGAAGGAGCTTGTCGAGAACGCGCTCGATGCCGGCGCCCGGCGCATTGCCATATCCCTGTCTTCCGGCGGCAAGGCGTTGATCCGCGTTGCCGATGACGGTGCCGGGATCGCCGCGGACGACCTTCCCCTCGCCGTGCAGCGCCATGCGACCTCCAAGCTCGACGACGAGGACGATCTCGTCTCCATCGGAACGCTCGGCTTTCGCGGCGAGGCGCTCGCCTCTATCGGTTCGGTGGCGCGGCTGAGGATCGCCACCCGCACGCCCGGTGCCGCCCATGCCCTGGCCATCGGCGTGAGCGGCGGCGCGGTCGGCGCGGTCGAGCCGGCCGCCCGCGACACCGGCACCACCGTGGAGGTGCGCGATCTCTTCCATGCGGTTCCGGCGCGGCTGAAATTCCTGCGCAGCGACCGGGCTGAAACCTCCGCGGTTGCCGACCAGATCCGCCGTCTCGCCCTGGCCGCTCCCGGCGTGCATTTCCATCTGGAAAGCGAAGGGCGCACGCTCATCGATCTGCCCGCCGAGACGGGCGCGAACGGTCTTTCCCGGCGCATTGTCGCCGTGCTCGGGTCCGATCTTGACGGCAACATGGTGCCGGTCGAGCGCGCGCGCGAAGGCTTTGCGCTTTCCGGTCATGTCAGCCTGCCGACCCACCACCGGGCAACCGGCCGCGATCTTTATCTTGTCGTCAATGGCCGTCCGGTGCGCGACAAGCTGCTGCTGGGGGCCCTGCGCGCGGCCTATCAGGATGTTCTCACCCGCGAGCGATTTCCCGTCGCGGTGCTGTTCATCGACTGCGAACCGGGCCTTGTCGACGTCAATGTCCATCCGGCCAAGGCCGAGGTGCGGTTCCAGAATCCGGGGCTGGTGCGGGCGCT
>JAGRKQ010000273.1:0-759 GCA_020442235.1 Hyphomicrobiaceae bacterium
GATACGCGCGCCGTTGAACAGCGCATCGCCGAGGCGCTCGGCCTTGCGGTCGATCTCAAGGCCGCGACCAACGGTTCGGGCAAGCTGGTGCTGAAATACCGCACGCTGGAACAGCTCGACGGCTTTTTGTCGCGCATCGGCGCCTGAGGACCGGGCTCAACGCCGGGTCAGGCGGGAAATCCGCAAGGTCATCAGCGTCAGGCGGGCGGTTGCCGTTTCCGGGCTTCTGCGCAGGTCGAGATCCAGCGTGCGCGCATCCTTGATGAGGGCGCGCAGGCGCGTTTCTGAAAGCCGCTCCAGCGCGCCGGTGAAGGCGGCCTTTCTTCTGAAAAAGATCGGCGGACGGGTGCCATCGACCACGCCGCGGGCCGATTTTCCGTCTGCAATATCAATGGCCAGGCGATGCAGCGTCATGATGTGGCGCTGAAAGGCAAGGCCGATGGCGACGGGCTGGATGCCGGATTCCAGCGCCCGGTCGAGCGCTGCCAGGGCTTTTTCGGCTTGCGAAAGACACATGGCGTCGAGCCACTCGTCGAGGGATGACGGGGCCGCATCCGTCACGACCGCGGCAACATCCTCGGCGGTGACCGTTCCGGTGCCGGCGGCATAAAGGCTCAGCTTTTCCAGTTCGCCGCGCGTTGCCGCCCGGTCGGTGCCGAGCGAGGCTTTCAGCAGGGTTGCCGCCTCGCGGTCGAGGCTGAGCCCGGCCTTGCCGAGCGTTTCCTCGATCACCTGGTCGAGGGCGCGCCCTTCATCGGG
>JAGRKQ010000273.1:949-2690 GCA_020442235.1 Hyphomicrobiaceae bacterium
GCCACCGTATGGGCCTCGTCGGCAAGCCGCTGGGCATCGCCGGAAAGATCGCTGGAATCGAGCGCAACGCGGGCGAAGGGATCGTCTTCACTGCCGAGCGCGGCATCGAGAAAAGCTTTTGAGCGTTCCGAAACCAGCCCGGTATCGGGCCCGTGCAGGAGCAGGATCGCGCCGGCTTTCGGCGCCGCCAGGAACCGGTCCGCTTCCCGGCCCTTCAGCTCCATCGGCTCAGGTCCGCGAGGCGAGGAAGGCGGTGAGGCGCGCGCGCAGCTCCTGGGCCACCTGACGGGCGGCGCGGTCCTCGGCGTCGCGTTCGGCGCGCTCGTTGGTGAAGCGCTGAAGCCCGGTCTCAAAGGCGGCAATCGCGCTCGACGTGCCGGTGAAGACCGGGGCGTTGGTTGCCGCATCCAAAAGCTGGAAGCTCGTCGACACGGTGACGCTGCGCGCGGTGGCATTGGCGGTGATGGCGGCAACGCCGACCGTCGAGGTGGTGGAGCGCACCGTCATGGTGAGGCGATAGGCCGGAACCGCCGCGCCGGACATGGCGCGGGTCAGCTCGTTGGTGATCACCTGCTCGATGCGCGAGGCCGGCGCCTCGATGGCGATCTCGTCAAGCGGCTCGCGCACCGTGCCGGCCGGTCCGGGGGCATAAAGCGGACGCACCTGGCAGGCGCCGGCAAGCGCGGCCACCGTGCCAAGGCCGATGAGGCGCAGGACATTGCGGCGCTGGACATCGCGGCGCAGAAGCGCGTGGTTCGGGCGGCGTGTTTCAGATGACGACATTGACGATCTTCTCCGGCACCACGATGACACGCCTCGGCGCCTTGCCGTCAAGGGCGCGCTGCACCGCCTCCAGCGCGAGAGCGGCCTTTTCGACCTCTTCCTTGCCGGCGGTCTTGGCGATCGAGAGTTCGGCGCGCTTCTTTCCGTTGATCTGCACGGGCAGGACGATCTCGTTGTCGACGAGAAGGCCGGCCTCCGCCATGCGCCAGCCGCGCATCGCCATCAGGCCTTCGCCGCCGAGCACGGTCCAGCATTCTTCGGCCAGATGCGGCGTCATCGGGGCGATGACCTCGCACAGGATTTCGGCTGCCTCGCGAATCGCGGCGTCGAGCCCGGCTTCGCGCGGGGCCGCGAGCGCCGGTTGCAGCACGTTGGCAAACTCATAGATGCGCGCAACCGCCCGGTTGAAGGCGAGCTTGGCGATGTCGTCGGCGACCCGGTCGAGGCAGCGATGGGCGGCCCGGCGCAGATCCAGTGCAAGGCCTTCGGCGGCGGCAAGATCGGCACCGGCCGGGCGGTCGGCCGCTTCGCCGATGATGCGCCAGAGACGCTGGATGAAGCGGTGTGCGCCCTCGACGCCGGCCTCGGTCCACTGCACGTCCCGGTCGGGCGGGGAATCGGAAATCATGAACCAACGGGCGGTGTCGGCGCCGTAACGGGCGATGATGTCGTCCGGGTCGACGACATTCTTCTTCGACTTCGACATCTTCTCGATCGCGCCGATTGCGATGGGGGCGCCGGTATCGGCAAGGACGGCGCGGCGGTTCTCGCCCTCGCCCTCGATGCGCACCTTGGCCGGTTCGACCCAGCCATCCGGGCCCTTATAGGTCTCGTGCACGACCATGCCTTGCGTGAACAGGCCCTTGAAGGGCTCGTCGACGCCAAGATGGCCGGTGACGCGCATCGCGCGGGCGAAGAAGCGCGAATAGAGAAGATGCAGGATCGCGTGCTCGATGCC
>JAGRKQ010000046.1:0-4420 GCA_020442235.1 Hyphomicrobiaceae bacterium
GACTTCACCTGCCGTCAGGTCGGCCGCCTGCTTCAGGAACTCGGCCTCATCCAGGCCACCATGCAGGTCAGCAACCTCGCCGGCGGCGGCGGCGGCGTGGCCTATGCCCAGGTCGTCAACGAGCGCAATGAGGACAACAATCTCATCATTGCCGCCTCTTCGGCGACATCGACCCGCCTCGCCCAGGGCGCCTATCCGGGCAACACCATGGATCAGGTGCGCTGGGTCGCCTCTGTCGGCGCCGACTACGGTGTCATCGCCGTTGCCGCCAACAGCGAAATCCAGACCCTGCCGCAGCTTCTCGACATGATCCGCGACACGCCGGAGAGCGTTGCGGTTGCCGGCGGTTCGGCCGTCGGTGGCTGGGACCACCTGAAGGTCCTCATCGCCGCCTCCGCCTATGGCATCGAGGACGTCCGCAACGTGCGTTACATCGCCTTCGATGGCGGCGGCGAAGCGGTGACGCAGCTTCTGGCCGGATCGGTCCAGGCCTTCACCGGCGACCTTTCCGAAGCCAAGGGTTTCGTCGATTCCGGCGACATCCGCGTCATCGCGGTGCTGGCACCGGAGCGCCTCGAGGGTGAGTTCGCCGAAATGCCGACGGCCGTGGAACAGGGCGTGGAAGCCATCGGCGCCAACTGGCGCGGTTTCTATGCGCCGGGCGGCATGTCCGACGAAGCCTATGAGGCCTGGGTCGCGATGATCGCCGAGCTTTATGCGTCCGACGCCTGGAAAGAGGTCATGGCCGCCAACGGTCTTGCCCCGCTGAACCTTCAGGGCGCCGAGTTCCAGGAATTCGTCGCCGGTTCGGTGGAACGCATCCAGACGATCTCCCGCGAGATCGGCATCATCCAGTAAGCGACACAACTTGACGGCCGGGCGGCGACAGCGCCGCCCGGACCCGTTCGGGAGGGGACCATGAGCGACCGCATCCTCGGAGCCTTCGGACTGGCTCTGGCCATTTTCTACGCCTGGGCGGCCTTGCAGATTCAGGAAAGCTTTTTGTCCGATGAAGTCGGGCCGAAAACCTTCCCGCTGATCATCGCCACGATCCTCGGCCTCTCCTCGATCGCCATCTTCATCAAGCCGGATCCGGATCCGACATGGCCGCCCATGGCGCGCATCGTCGAGATCCTGGCCGCCGTGGTGGTGATGTTCCTCTACGCCATGTTCCTGCGCCAGGTCGGCTTCGTCATCGCGACGGCCGTCGCTTCGGCCTATCTGTCCTGGCGGCTTGGCAGTTCGCCCCTGATGTCGCTGCCCATCGGCGTCGCGATCTCCGTCGGCATCTATGTCGTTTTCCACCTCATCTTCGGCCTGTCGCTGGCGCGCGGCCCGCTCGGTTTCTAGGGGATCGCCCGATGGACATCTTCTCCTCTCTCGCCGACGGCTTTGCCATCGCCTTCAGCTGGCAGAACCTGCTTCTGGCGGTTCTCGGCTGCTTCCTCGGCACCATCATGGGGGCCCTGCCCGGCCTTGGCCCCTCGAACGGCGTCGCGATCCTCATCCCGCTCGCCTTTTCCCTCGGCCTCGGGCCGACGCCGTCGCTGATCCTCCTGACCTCGGTCTATTACGGGGCGATGTATGGCGGGCGCATCTCCTCGATCCTGCTCAACATCCCTGGCGACGAACCGGCAATGATGACCTGTCTCGACGGCTATCCGATGGCCCGCAAGGGGTTCGCCGGCGAAGCCTTGTCGCTTTCCGGCATCGCCTCCTTCGTCGGCTCGTTCCTGGCGACCTGGGGCCTCATCCTTTTGGCGCCGCAGCTGGTCAAGTTCGCTCTGCTGTTCGGTCCAGCGGAATATTTCGCCCTTTTTGCGCTCGCCTTCGCCACGCTGGGCGGCGTCGCCTCGACCAATCAGGCCAAGTCCGCCTTTGCCGCCATGCTCGGGCTTGGCCTCGCCTGCATCGGCGTCGACACCCAGACCGGCGTGCCCCGGATGACCTTTGGCGAAGTGCATCTTTATGACGGGCTCGACTTTCTCGTCGCCATTGTCGGCCTCTTCGCCCTTTCGGAGGTCTTCATCTTCCTCGAACACCGCCATGGCGAGGCCGATGCGGATGAGAAGAAGATGAAGATCGGCAGTCTGATGCCGTCCTGGGCGACGCTGAAGAGCTGCATCCCGACGATGCTGCGCGCTTCCGGGCTCGGTTTTCTTGCCGGCGTGCTGCCGGGTGCCGGCGCTTCTCTCGGCTCGTTCATTTCCTATTCGCTGGAAAAGAAGCTCGTCGACCGCAAAGGCACCTTCGGGACCGGCGATCCGCGCGGCGTCGCGGCGCCGGAAGCGGGCAACAATGCTGCCGCCGGCGGCGCGCTGGTGCCGATGCTGGCGCTGGGGGTTCCCGGTTCCGGCACGACGGCGGTGCTGCTGGCGGTGCTGCTCTCGCTCAACATCACGCCTGGCCCGCTGCTCTTCACCAACAATGCCGATGTCGTCTGGGGCCTGATCGCGGCCCTGTTCATCGCCAACTTCGTGCTTCTGGCCATGAACATCCCGATGGTCGGCCTGTTCACGCGCGTGCTGATGGTGCCGCCGCGCATCCTGATGCCCTTCGTTGCCATGGTGAGTTTTGTCGGCATCTACGGGATTTCCGGTTCGGTCTTCGATCTTTACCTGATGATCGGCTTCGGCGTAGCCGGCTGGATCCTGCGCAAGCTCGATGTGCCTCTGGTGCCGATCATTCTCGGCACGCTGCTCGGCAACACGATGGAAAACAACCTGCGCCGGGCCGTCACGATCTCCAATGGCGACTGGCTGACGCTGATCGACAGCCCGCTGTCCATCGGCCTGTGGCTCGTCGCCATTGTCGGCTTCCTCATGCCGATCGTCTTCGGCAAGGTCGTCAAGGCGCGCATGAAAGGCGCACGCGACAAAACCGAGGAAGGCGCACTCGTCGACTGACGGGGGTCGGGGAGACTGCATGAAGGTGGCGATGGCGGGTTGGACAGAGGCGGCGCTGGCGCTCGTCACGGGCGGTGCCGGCGCCTTCATCTTCTGGCTTGTCGGTTTTCCGATGCCTTTCCTGACCGGCCCGGCCGTCGCGGTCACGCTGGCCGCGGTGCTGGGCCTTCAGGTTTCCATTCCCGCCGCCTTGCGCAATGTCTGCTTCCTGGTCCTCGGTCTCAACATCGGCGGCAGCGTCACGCCCGAAGTTCTGGCAACCGCGGCGCATTGGCCGGGCTCGCTCGCCGTCCTTTGCCTGATGCTGCCCGCCGGCATGGCTCTTGGAAGCCTCCTTCTCAACAAGGGCTTCGGCTTCAACCACAGTGCCGCGCTGCTTGCCTCAACGCCCGGCCATCTTTCCTTTGTGCTGTCCATGTCGCTGGAGCGGTCCCTGCCGATCGAGCCCATCGCGGTCGTGCAGAGCGTGCGGGTGCTGCTCCTGACCATTTTCCTGCCCATCCCGCTCGTCCTGTTCACCGATGTCTCGGACATGGTCCTGCCAATGCGCGTCACGATTGGCTGGGGGCACTTCGCCGTGATCCTTGGCCTTGCGGCGCTGGTCGGAATGGCGTTCCTGCGCCTGAAAGTGCCCGCCGCACTGCTGCTTGCCGGCATGCTGGTCTCGGCCATCGGCCATGCCAGCGACCTGACACCGGGCTTCCAGCACGCAGCCCTCACCACGGCGGCCTTTATCGTCATGGGATCGATGATCGGCACGCGGTTCAGCGGCATTGCGCTCGGCGATCTCAAACGCTCGCTTCTGGCGGGCGTCTGCCTCACCTTGCTCGTGACCATGCTCGCCTTACTCTGCGCGGTGGCGATGGCGCTGGCCGGCGGCTACGACCTGTCGCTTCTGTTCCTCTCCTACGCACCGGGCGGGGTCGAGGCCATGGCGGCGATGGCCGTGCAGTTGCACCTCGCGCCGGCGGTCGTTGCCGCGCATCATGTCCTGCGGCTTCTGGTGCTGACGGTGCTGGTCCCTTTGATGCTGGCGCGTGCAACCGCGCGCGATGCCGCAGCATGAGGCAAGGACGCCCTCAGATCGGAGCCGTGCGAAGCCCCTCGCCCACGTCACGAACCACAGCGGCAATATCGCGCAACTGATCCGCCAGCGGGCTGGACCGGCGCCAGACCATGCCGACCGAACGACAGGGCCCCGGATCGGCCAGATGCGAGACCGCAACCCGTGCCGAACGGGTTTCGATCGCCACCGCCATGCGCGGTATCAGCGTCACGCCGATGCCGGCACCGACCATCTGGACCAGTGTCGACAAGGCGCTTGCCTCCATGAGTTCGCGCGGCGCGGACGACGAAAGCTTGCAGAAGGACAGCGCCTGATCGCGGAAACAGTGCCCTTCCTCCAGAAGAAGAAGCCGCATCTCGCGCAGAACCTCAGGCCTTGGCACGGGCTTGCCGGCGTCCTCCTGCGGGCGCACCAGCACGAACTCCTCCTCGAACAGCGGCTCTTCATG
>JAGRKQ010000046.1:4511-10540 GCA_020442235.1 Hyphomicrobiaceae bacterium
AGGTCCGGATGGCGGGTGGACAGATCCTTGATCAGTTCCGGCAGAAGATAGGGCGCGATGGTCGGGATGACGCCGATCCGCATGCGCCCGACGAAGGGGCTGCGGGCCGCGCGCGCCAGTTCGCCCAGTTCATCGACCGAGCGCAGAATGTCACGCGCCCGGTCCGCAAAGGCCTCGCCCAGCGCTGTCAACCGGATCTGCCGCGGCGCGCGCTCGATCAATGCGGCACCGAGAAGATCTTCCAGTTCCTTCATCTGCACCGACAGGGCCGGCTGGGAGATGGAACAGGCCTCGGCCGCGCGGCCGAAATGCGCATGCCGCGACAAGGCCTCGAAATAGCGCAGATGTTTGAGTGTCAGGGCCTTCATAATTTATAATTATCAAACCCATCGGAATTTTCAAATTCTTATAATGTCAATCCACTGCTACACCATTCAGGCGCCCTCAAATGAGCGGCAAGGGATTCGCAGCCCCGGCCCCGGCCATGCGGCTGTCATGAAAGCCTGATGGATTTTGGTGCGCTGAAGCGCATCGGCAAAGGGAGACGACGATGAACGCCCACGACAAGAACGCTGCCGGCAAATGCCCGGTCATGCATGGCGGCATGACCTCCAGCGGCACCTCCAACATGGCCTGGTGGCCGAATGCGCTGAACCTCGACATTCTCAGCCAGCACGATGTGAAGACCAACCCGATGGGCAAGGACTTCAACTATCGCGAGGCGGTGAAGGCGCTCGATGTCGAAGCGCTGAAGAGCGATCTCAAGGCGTTGATGACCGACAGCCAGCCGTGGTGGCCGGCCGACTGGGGCCATTACGGCGGCCTGATGATCCGGCTCGCCTGGCATTCGGCGGGGTCCTATCGCCTTGCCGACGGGCGCGGCGGCGGCGGGGCCGGCAACATCCGCTTCGCCCCGCTCAACAGCTGGCCGGACAACGGCAATCTCGACAAGGCGCGGCGCCTGCTCTGGCCGCTGAAGAAGAAATACGGCAACAAGATCAGCTGGGCCGACCTCATTCTTCTCGCCGGCACCATGGCCTATGAATCCATGGGCCTGAAGACCTATGGCTTCTCCTTCGGGCGCGAGGACATCTGGCATCCCGAAGAAGACACCTACTGGGGCGCGGAGAAGGAATGGCTCGCCCCTTCCGACAGCCGTTATGAGGATGTGGGCAAGCCCGACACGATGGAGAACCCGCTGGCTGCCGTGCAGATGGGCCTCATCTATGTCAACCCGGAGGGCGTCAACGGCCAGCCCGACCCGATGAAAACCGGCGCGCAGGTGCGCGAGACCTTCGCCCGCATGGCCATGGACGACGAAGAAACCGCCGCCCTCACCGCTGGCGGCCACACCGTCGGCAAGGCGCATGGCAATGGCGATGCGGCAACGCTCGGCGCCGAGCCGGAAGGCGCCGGCATCGAGGCGCAGGGCTTCGGCTGGATCAACCCGAACCTCAACGGCCTTGCCTCCAACGCCGTCACCTCCGGCATCGAAGGCGCCTGGACCACCAATCCCACCCAGTGGGACATGGGCTATTTCCATCTGCTGTTCGGCTATGACTGGGAACTGACCAAGTCGCCCGCCGGAGCCAACCAGTGGCGGCCGGTCGGCATCAAGACGGAAGACATGCCGGTCGATGCCAGCGATCCCGCCAAGCGCGTGATGCCGATGATGACCGACGCCGACATGGCGATGAAGGTCGATCCGATCTATCGCGGCATCTGCGAAAAGTTCATGGCCGATCCGGACTATTTCTCCCAGACCTTCGCGCGTGCCTGGTTCAAGCTGACCCACCGCGATCTCGGTCCGCGCAGCCGCTATATCGGCCCGGATGCCCCTGCCGAAGACCTGATCTGGCAGGACCCGATCCCGGTCGGCGCGTCGCGCTACGATGTCGAAGGGCTGAAGGCGAAGATTGCCGCTTCGGGCCTTTCGGTTTCCGACATGGTGGCGACCGCCTGGGACAGCGCGCGCACCTATCGCGGGTCCGATCTGCGCGGCGGTGCCAATGGCGCACGCATCCGTCTTGCCCCGCAGAAGGACTGGGAGGGCAACGAACCGGAACGCCTCGCCCGCGTTCTTGCCGTTCTGGAACCCCTCGCCTCCGAAGCCGGTGCCAGCCTTGCCGACACCATCGTCCTTGCCGGCAACCTCGGCGTCGAACTGGCGGCCAAGGCGGCCGGCCACGATGTCGCGGTGCCTTTCATGCCGGGACGTGGCGACGCGACCGACGACATGACGGACGCAGCCTCGTTCAGCGTGCTGGAACCGATCCATGACGGCTATCGCAACTGGGTGAAGAAGGACTATGCCGTCAGCGCCGAAGAGCTTCTTCTCGATCGCACCCAGCTGATGGGCCTGACGGCGCCGGAAATGACCTGCCTCATCGGCGGCATGCGTGTCATCGGCACCAATCACGGCGGCACGAAGCATGGCGTCTTCACCGACCGCGAAGGGGCCCTGACGACGGACTTCTTCGTCAATCTGACGGATATGTCCTACAGCTGGGTACCGACCGGCAGCAATCTCTACGAGATCCGCGAACGCTCCTCGGGCACGACGAAATGGACCGCCACCCGCGTCGATCTCGTCTTCGGCTCCAATGCGATCCTGCGGGCCTATGCCGAGGTCTATGCCCAGGACGACAATGCCGGCAAGTTCGTCGACGACTTCGTTGCGGCCTGGACGAAGGTGATGAACGCCGACCGCTACGACATCGTCTGAACCAGCTGACAAATTTGAGGAAAACAGCCTGCGCGGTCTATGATCGCGCAGGTTTTTTCATGCGGAATTGGCCGTTCTCGCCAAGGCGACCAGCCCCAGCGCCGCCAGCACCAGGGAGAGCCCGGAGGCCAGGGTGCGAACCACGTTCCAGGTTTGCCATGGGCCGGAATAGGCGCTCCAGATGGCCCGGGCCTCATCCACATCCTCAGGAATGGCGATCCGGGCGAGCGCTTCATTCATCGGCACGTTGACGCGCAGGGTCAGAACGAGGCCGAAGCCCAAATAGAGCGCCGCCGCAACCGCAAACAGCAAAGCCGCACGCCTCATTCGGGACAGAAATGCAAGCCCGGCTGCGAGCGCCAACACGAAGGGGGTTCCGAAAAAGGCCGGCGCGAAAACCCCGTTCCGGACGCTGGCGTTCATGCCCTGCATGGCTGCAATCGCGTGACGCGGATCAATCGCGTCGAGGCCCCACATGGTGGAGCACACCCAGGCATAAAAGAAGCCGAAAATCGCCCCCGTGAAGACGATCGCCAGCAGAGCGGCACCCGTTGCAGCGGCACGCATGAGGTTCCTCGCAGGCTGTGTCCGATATTGGCCGCCATGCCCGGCAAGGGGGGCACTTAACGGAAGAGCGGCTCCAGAAGACCACCACTTGTCGTGTGCAGGCGCAGGTCCTCGCGCCGCTCTTCAAGATCCGGGAGCATGGCCTGAAGACCGAAGGCGTGCAGCAGGCCACCGGTCGATCCCAGAAGCTGCCAGCGGGCAAAAACGCTGATCGCCTCAACACTTGCCACTTCAAATTCGGCGTTGAAGCGGGCGTTCTGCGCATCGAGGATATCAAGCAGCGAGCGCAGACCCGCGTCATATTCCTCGTGATAGGCCGCAACCACACGTTCGGCCTGGGTCAGACGGCGGTGGAGCGCGGCCATGCGCTCTTCATTGGCGACAAGCCCCGTCCAGGCGCGGCGCACGCCCTGATCGATGTCGCGGCGGGCACGGTCGAGACGGATCTGCGCGGCCGTGGTGCGCTCCAGCCGCTCGCGATAGCGCGCCTGTCGCAGGCCGCCATCATAAAGGCGCCAGCTCATGGTGAGCCGCACCGAGGCCTCATTGGAAGGGCCCGGCGTGCCGTTGAGATCATAACCGAGCGTGCCGCGCCCTTCGAGCGCGACGGTTGGATAGATCGAACTCGTCTCCTGCTCCGCCTGCGCCTCGTTCGCCTCGACATCGAGGGCGGCGGCATCGAGCGAAGGATGACGCTCGCGCGCCAGCGAGATCGCTGCTTCAAGACTGCGCGGGAGAGCGTCGGGCAACCGCGGACGGGCCAGTCGCTCGGGGGCGACGCCGACAAGGCGGATGAAACTGGCCTCGACCTCACCGAGCGCACGCATCACCTCGGCGCGCATCGCTTCGGCGGACGCCAGACGCTCGCCGGCAATCTCGACCTCGCCGCGTGTCGCCACGCCGCCATCATACTGGGTCTGGGCCTGCGCCAGGATATAGCGATGCTGGGCAATGTTACGATCGGCCGCCGCCAGGACGCGGCGATGGCGCAGCACGTCGACATAAGCCTCAATGGCCTGAAGTGCGACGATCTCGGCGGCCTCGAAGATGCGGTAACCGGCGCCTTCCAGAAGGGTCGCCTGACGGAACATCTCATTGGCACGGTAAAAGCCGTCGAACAGCGTCCAGCGCGCAACGACGCTCACCTGCCGCCCCAGCCGCCATTCGCGATTGTCCTGCGCACGCAGACTGTTGGGACGGTCGACATAGACGCCGCCAACGGAGCCTTCAACGTCAAGGGTCGGCATATATAGCGCGCGGGCCTGATCGCCCGCGGCACCGATCGCGCGCGCATCGGCGCCCGCTTCCAAAACTTCCGGGCTTGTCTCGACCGCACGCCGCACGGCTTCGTTCAGCGACATGGCTGACGCACCGGTCGACAGCCCCAGAAGGGCAACCAGCGCCGAAACCAGTACCCGATACATGCCCGCTCCCCAGCACAAGGCCTTCCCATTAAAGTTGCAACTAGGGCCATTTTCAGCAAGCCGGCAATCGCAGACAGGGTAAATTTCTTTACGTTTCGTTAAGATTTGGCACGTGTTGCCAATACAGCACAAACGATTCGCACCAGCACCTTCATGCGCACTAAATCCGCTCCAGAGGGCAGAACAATCCGCAGGGAAACCTTGCAAGTCATTATTTCTGCTCGCAATTTCGCCGGTAACCATTTCCATACGGATTCACCGCAAGGCCCCGGATTTCTTGCGATCCCAACTAGCACGCGAGATTAAAAAAGATATAATTTCCAGACGGGCGAATGGGTCAGAATGGCGCATCGCCTGTTTCCTTGCGGACTGGGCAGGTGGCGTAACATGGTCGATGAGGCGGTTGTTGAGGAAGCGGTTGCGGCTCTGGTCGTCTCCAAGCCTGAAGCCGGAACGCGTGTCGATGTCGCCCCCTCTCCCGGTCAGGCCATCGATCTGAGCGCCGTTGCCGATCTCGGCGCCCGCTACTACCAGAGCGGCAGCGACCTGTGGATCGTCTTTGCCGACGGCTCGATCATTCGCATCGAGGATTATTTCGGCAATCGGAACGGTGACGTCGATAGCGGGCCGCACGATGTCATCGTCGGCGGCGAGACATTCTCGGGCGAGGAATTCATCGCCTCCATCGATCCGGGCGAATTGCCTCAGGAATTTGCCGAGGGCGACGGCACCGGCCAGCGCCAGCAGTCGCCAAGCTTTGAGGATCCGACGCTCGAAAGCCTTGGCGATGACGGAAATGGATCCGGCAATGATCCCAACGACCCGCTTGACGGGAATGGCGACCCGGAACAGGCCGCCTTTGTTTCCAGTCAGGACAGCGGTGGCGGTGCCGCCAATCTTAATCCGGTCATTGTCGAGGCTGCCAGCGATCTCGCCGGTGGCATCGAGGAAAACTCTCCGTCCCTGCCCGCCGCGCAGGCGCCGATCACCGGGCAGATCGTCTTCTATGACCCCAATGGCGGCGACGTCGCGACGGCCTCCACGTCAACCGCTGCTGCCAATGTCGACTTCACCTTCACCGATGCGAACGGTGTGTCCTCCGGCGTCCTTCCGGCCGGTTTCAGCTTTACCGAAACGCAGATCCGTGACGCCTTCTCGATCGCCCCCGGCGGACAGTGGACCTTCGACGCCTCCGCGCTCGATCTGGAAACGCTGGCCATCGGCGAATCCCTCACGCTCGTCTACACGGTGGTCGTTACCGATGGCTCGGGCCTGACCGATTCCACTGACGTCACCATCACCGTCACCGGAAG
>JAGRKQ010000046.1:10555-20287 GCA_020442235.1 Hyphomicrobiaceae bacterium
CAGGCCGGCACCGTCGCCGAGACCGCCGATGTCCTCAACGGCACCGATGCCGATCCGGCCGACGCCACCGGCACCATCCGCTTCGCCGATGTCGATCTCTCCGACGATCCGTCAGCCTCTCATGATGGCGGCACCGTCACCGGTGCGACGCTCGCCAATGGCTACGCCCTCACCCCGGCGCAGGAAGCCGGCCTTCTCGCCGGCTTCAGCCTCGACGATGCCGCGCTCTCCGACTTCTCCAGTGTGACCGGAACCGGCTCCACCGGCTGGACCTACAGCCTCGGCAATGCCGATCTCGACTTCCTCGGCGCCAATGACAGCGTCACCATGGACTTCGTCGTCACCATCCACGACGGCCATGGCGGCACCGCCACCGAGACCGTCACCATCACCGTCACCGGAAGCAATGACGCGCCCGTCGTCACTGTTGCAGACGTGACCGGGAGCGTGACCGAAGACATGACGGCACCGCGTCAGACGACCGGTTCGCTCGTGTTTGCCGATGTCGACCTTTCCGATGCGCATGACGTCACCGCGAGCGCCAAGACACTGCCGCTCGGCTTTGCGCTCGGCACTTTCGCCGTGGTCGAAACCAGCGACACGACGGGAACGGGAACCGGCGGTGGTGCCGACTGGACTTATACGCTCGACAATGCCCTCGCCCAGCAATTGGCCGAGGGGCAGACGGTCGAGGAGGTCTACACCGTCACGGTCGATGACGGCCAGGGCGGACTGGCGACGCGCGACATCACGATCACCATCACCGGGCAAAACGACGCCCCGCAGGTGAGCGCCATCGATGTCGCCGAAACGCTGAGCGAAACGGAACTGGCGTTGACGACCAGCGGCAGCTTCACCGTCAGCGACGTCGATCTGCTCGATGTGGTCTCGATTCAGTCCGTGGGTGTCACGACCAGCGGTCAGAACGGCGATGCGCAGACGCCCGGCGAGGCCGCGCTGCTGGCCATGTTCAGCGCCTTGCCGACGACGGTTATCGACGCAGCCAGCATCAGCGGGACGGTCAACTGGACCTTCAACGCCGGCACCGACGCTTTCGATTATCTGGCCGTCGGAGAAAGCCTTCAGATCGTCTATGCGCTCACCATGGCCGATCCGGCCGGTGCGAGCGTCGTTCAGAACGTCACCATCACCATCGAAGGCACCAATGATGCCCCGCTGATCGATGGGGCCGCGACATCGACCGTCAATGTCGCCCTCACGGAGAGCGACGCACCTCTTGGCACCAACGGCACGCTGACAATCAGCGACGTCGATACCACCGATGTCGTGGGGCTGAGCGTCACGCTGGCCACAAGCGGCAATGACAGCGATCCGAACGGACCGACGCAGGCCGAACTTCTGGCGATGATGAGTGTTCCGGCCGCGCCCGTTCTCGATGGTGCGACTACCAGCGCAACGGCCGGCTGGACCTTCGCCAGCACGCCGGAAACCTTCGATTTTCTCGCGGCCGGCGAAAGCCTGATCCTCACCTATACGATCACTGCGACCGACGATAACGGCGCCAAGGCCTCCAAGGATGTCGTCGTCACCATCACCGGCAGCAACGATCTGCCCGTGATCGACGCCGGCGCAACAACGGCCACCGGGAGTGTGCTTGAAGACAGCGCCACGCCGCTTCTGACCGTCGGCGGCGTCGTCACCTTCAGCGATCTCGATCACAGCGACACTCATACGGCCAGCGTGACGGCCGATGCCGGCAATACGGTCGGCGGCATCGTGACGCTGTCTCCGGTGACCGACGACACGGCAACGACGCCGGGCACGGTGAACTGGACCTACAATCTTGCCAATGGCGCCGCACAATGGCTGGCGGCGGGCGAGAAAGTCACCGAAACCTTCACCCTCGCCATCGACGACGGCCATGGCGGCAAGGCCGAGCAGGTGATCTCCGTCGATGTGACCGGCGTCAACGACCCCACCGTGATCGGTTTCGCGCAGGCGAATGGCGCCGTTGTCGAGGACGATGCCGGCGCCGCGCATACCGGCGGCATCATCCTGTTCTCCGATGCGGACCTGAAGGATGTGCACATCGTCAGCGTCACGCTGAAGGCCAGCACCCATAAGGGCACACTCGGCACCTTCACCGCCGACAAGACCAGCGACACCACAGGCACGGGCAGCAACGGGCTCGTGACCTGGAGCTATGACATCGATCAGGCCGCCACGCAGAAACTGGCCGCCGGACAGGAGCTGTTCGAGGTCTACACCGTCAGCATCAACGATCAGAACGGTCATACGGCCACGCAGGATGTGCGGGTCACCATCACCGGCGCCAACGACGCACCGGTCATCAGTGTGACGGCGAGCGACAGCACTTCCACCGCGCTTTCGGAAGATACGGATGCCAAGGGCACCAGTGTTCCGACCGGCGCGCTGCTCGGCACCCATACGGGCAGCCTCAGCGTGAGCGATGTCGATCTCCTCGACAGCGTCACGGCCAGCGTGAAGAGCGTGACGGCGAGCGAGACCGTTCCGGGTCTCGACAATGCCGGCCTCAAGGCCCTCATGTCGCTTTCGGCCAATCCGGTGATCGCATCCGGCGCCAGCAGCGGCACGATCGACTGGACCTTCACCGGCCTGGAACCCGCCTTCGATTATCTCGCCATGGGCGCGGTTCTGACGCTCGCCTATGAGATCGAGGTCACGGACAGCGCCGGCGCCAAGGCGTCCGAAACGGTCACCGTGACCATCACCGGCTCCAACGACACGCCGGCGATCACCATTGCCGCCGGCAATTCGGCCGCGACGACGCTGACCGAAGACACCGATTCCCTGGCCGGAACCGTGGCGTCCGGCGCACTGTCCGGCACGGCGAGCGGCACGCTGAGCGTCACCGACCTCGATCTTGCCGACAGCGTGAGTGCAAGCGTTACCGCCGTTGTCGCCGACAAGGCCGTCCCCGGCCTCGACAATGCGGCGCTGCTCGCGCTGCTCAGCGTCGCGCCCGATCCGGTGATCGCGGGCGGCAGCAACAGCGGCACTCTCACCTGGACCTTTACCGGCACCGAACCGCAGTTCGACTATCTCGATCCGGCGGAAACGCTCACGCTCACCTATACGGTCACGGCAACCGACACGAACGGCTTCAGCGACACGCAGGCCGTGACCATCACCATCGAGGGGCGCAATGACGGCCCCGTCGTCACATCCACGGCCAATGACGCCAAGGGCAGCGTCATCGAGGCCGGCGCCATCGCGATCCCCGGCAATGCGACCACGGGCGGAACGCTGACCCCCGACGACATCGACCATGGCGCAACCCTGACCTGGAGCCATATTTTCGATCCGGCCTTCCAGCAAGTGGTTGTATCGGCCAATTCCCATCCTGCGTGGGGCGCGGTCATGAACGCCTTTTCGGTGTGGATGACGCCGAACGCCAATGTCAGCGCCGGCGATCAGCCGCTGTTCATGGCGCGCACGGTTTCGATTGCCACGACCGGCGATTACACGTTCAAGTTTGCCGCCGACGACACCGGCACCGTCTATGTCGATGGCATCGCCGTCGTCACGACGAACAGCTACGCGGTCGGCGCGACGGCGACCGTTCACCTGACGGCCGGGGACCACATCATCCGCATCGAGGCGGATAATTTTGGCGCCAACAATCCGGCGGGCGTTGCGCTGCAGATCCTCGATGGCAGCACCAATGTCTGGAACACCCGCCAGGCGCTTGCGGCGGAATCGTCGAACCTATCCGTCTACGGCACCTTCTCGATTGCGGCGGATGGCACCTGGAGCTTCGTGCTCGACGACAGCCGCCCGGCAACGCAGGCGCTTGCCGCCGGCCAGGTCGTCACGGAAGATTTCCGGGTTCAGGTTTCCGACGAGAATGGCGCGCGCGCCTATGAGACGGTCAGCGTCACCATCACCGGCACCAATGACGCGCCGTTCCTGAGCAGCCCGCAGTCTGGCCTGGCCAACGGCACCGAAGATACCGGGCTGACGCTGACTCGCACCGTGCTCCTGGAAAACGTCACCGATTTTGAAGGGGACGCGCTGGCGATCGCCAATCTGACGGTCAGCAGCGGCAGCGCCACCCCCGCCGGGGATGATTTCAGCTACACACCGGCGGCGGATTATTCCGGCCCCGTGACGGTCAGCTATGACGTCATCGATGGCAATGGCGGCGTGTTGCAGATCACCCGCCAGCTGACCATCGATCCGGTGACGGACACGCCCACCGTCACCACGGCCCCGGCCAGCGGTGCGGAAGATGCCACCGCCATCGCCCTCAGCATTTCCGCCGCTGTGACGGATGCAAGCGAGACGATCACCGCGGTCACCATTTCCGGCGTGACCAACGGCACGCTTTCGGCCGGCACGGATCAGGGCGGCGGCGTCTGGAGCCTGACGCAGGCCCAGCTGACGGGCCTCTCCTTCATCCCCGATGCCGATTTCAACGGCACCGTCACCCTTTCCATCACCGCAACCGCCAAGGACGGAGCGGCGCCGATCGCCAACAGCGCGGCGGAGGCCCTCCTCATCACCGTCACGCCGGTGAACGATGCGCCGAAGGCCACGGGTGAAACGCTTTCCGCCATCGACGAAGACAGCGGTGTGCGCATCATCGACTTTGCCACCCTGCTCGCCAACGACACGACGGGGCCGGCGAACGAAAGCACCGAGACCCTGACGATCACCGCCGTTTCCAACGTCATCGGCGGCACGGCGGTGATCAACGGCACCACCATCGAATTCACCCCGACTGCCGACTATAACGGCCCGGCGTCCTTCACCTACACCGTCACCGACAACGGCCAGACCGGCGGCGCGGACGACTTCCTCTCCGATACCGCCACCGCCAATTTCACCATCAACCCGGTTGCCGACGCGCCTGAGGGTGCGGACAAGACGATCACCCTTTCCGAAGATGGCAGCCACGCGCTGACGGCAGCGGATTTCGGCTTCACCGATCCCAAGGACAGCCCGGCAGATGCCTTCCTCGGTGTCATGATCACGAGCCTGCCGACGGCCGGGAGCCTGACGCTCGACGGCGCGGCGATGATTGCCGGGCGCATCGTTTCCATCGACGCCATCCATGCCGGCAAGCTGGTGTTCACGCCCGATGCCGACGCGAACGGCACCGGCTATTCCACCCTCACCTTCCAGGTGCAGGACGACGGCACGCTGTTGCTGCCTGGTGAAAGCCTCGATCCGAGCGCGAACACCCTCACCTTCAATGTGACGCCGGTGAATGACGCTCCGACGGTCTCCGGGCCGGTCGATCTCGGCGCGTCGAATGAGGATGCGCCCCTCATCATCACCTCGGCCGAATTCCTTGCCAATGCCAGCGACATTGATGGCGATGCTCTTACGGTCAGCAACGTCACCGTCAGCACCGGCACGGTCGTCGACAACAATGACGGCACCTTCACCTTCACGCCGGCGGCCGACGACGATACCGCCGTGACCTTCTCCTACACCGTTTCCGATGGCACGGTGAGCATTCCAGCAACGGCGACGCTCGACCTGACGCCGGTCAACGATGCGCCGGTTCTTTCAAGCGGCGGCAGCACGCCCCCCATCCATCTGTGGGCCGGCGAAGGCAACGCCAACGATTCCGTTGGCACGCTGAACGGCAACGCACAGGGCGGTGTCAGCTACGTGGCCGGCCAGGACGGGCTTGCCTTCAATTTCGACGGGGCGGACGACCGCATCGTCGTGACCCGCGACATCCAGAACGATTTCACCATCTCAGGCTGGATCAAGACGACGCAGGACTTCGGGGGCGGCTCGCAATTCTATCAGGGCAAGGGCCTTGTTTCCGGCGAACGCGGCAATGTCGTCAATGACTTCGGCGTCAGCCTCATGAACAACCACATCGCCTTCGGCATGGGCAATCCCGCCGCGCGCGATTTCACGATCGAGTCCACCAGCACGGTCAACACCGGGGCATGGGTGCATTTTGCCGCGGTGCGCGAGGGATCGGAGATCCGGCTCTACGTCAATGGCACGCTCGAAGCCTCCGTCGATACCGGCAGCACCAATGCGCTGACGGCCCCGAACGATCTGACCATCGGCTCTCATCCGGGCTACGGCTACTACAACGGCGCCCTCGATCAACTGGCCTTCTTCGATAAAGCCCTGAGCGCTGACGAAATCGTCGCGGTCTCGACAGGCGGCGGCACGGGTGTTCTCGATACCATCGAAGAAAACCAGACGGCTCTGGGGTCGTTTTCGGCAACGGATATCGACGGCGATGCGCTGACGTTTTCGATCAGCGGCGGTGCGGACGCCGCGCTGTTCGACATTGATGCCAATACCGGCGCGCTGAGCTTCAAGGTCGCGCCCGATTTCGAGAACCCGCAGGATGCAGGCGGCGACAACGTCTATGACGTGACGGTCGAGGTCTCCGATGGTGCCCTCACCGACAGCATTGACCTTGCTGTCACCGTTCAGAACGTCAACGAGGCACCGGTCATCACCTCCAATGGCGGGTTGACCACGGCGGCGCTTTCCGTTGCCGAGAACACCACCGCCGTCACCACGGTTGCCGCAACGGATCCGGAAGGCACTGCGCTGACCTACGCCATCACCGGCGGTGCGGATGCGGCGCTGTTCGATATCGACCCCGGCACGGGCGTCCTGACCTTCAAGTCCGCGCCCGATTTCGAGAATGCTGCCGACGATGGCGGCAACAACGTCTATGACGTGATCGTCGAAGCGTCCGATGGGCTTCTGACCGATACGCAGACGCTTGCCATCACGGTCACGGATGTTCCCGAAGCGCCGACCGCCAGCAACGATGCCTTCAGCACCGATGAGGATACACCCCTCGTCCTTACGGCTGCCCAGATCACCGGCAACGACATCAATCCGCCCGGCGCGCAGCCCTTGCAGATCACCGGCGTCGGCAACGCCGTCAATGGCACCGTCGCCCTCAATGGCAGCACCGTCACTTTCACACCCAATGCCGACTTCAACGGTGCGGCAAGCTTCACCTACACGATCGACAATGGTGCCGGAACCGATACGGCAACGGTCGACATCACCGTCGATCCGGTGAACGATGCCCCGGTGATCACGGTGCCGGTCGCGACGAATGGCGGCCTGAACGGCGCGGCTACGACCCTGCCGGTCACCTTCGGCAACACCAATGACGGCGCGGAGTTCTTCACCAAGGCCCTGCCGAACGGTGGCACTGCAACGGTCAGCCCGGACAGCGCCAACCTTGTCATCACCGATGGCACCGGCACGGTGCTCTATAATGGACCTGCCGGTGAAAGTTACGGCGGCGTTGTGCTGGCGGGCGAAATCGCCGTGCTGGATTCGGACACCTTTGTGGTGACCTGGGTTGAGGGCCGCCACACTGTCTTCGGCCGACTTTTCAACATGGATGGCACGCCGGAAAGCGGCGATGTGCAGTTGAGCGACACCGGGGCCTTTGTCGATTCCAGTTCCACCGTAAACACCCTGCCGGGCGGCGATTTTGTCGTGACCTGGAAGAGCTGGAACGGTGCCCAGTACGACGTCCGCGCGCGCATCTTTGACGCTGACATGAACCCGGTGGCCGGCAGTTTCGATACCGGCGCGAACAACTGGTCCAACGGCCAGTCCGCGACCGTTCTGCAGAACGGCAACATCGCCATCGTCTATCTGCTCGATGATGACGGCAACAACGTGCGCCAGAGCGGGCTGGTCATCGTCCAGCAGGACGGCACCCAGGTCGCCAAGATCGCGCTCGACAGCGAATCTTCCGGTGGCCTGAACCCCAACAGCCAGGGCCGCAACGGCATCGCCACCCTTGCCGACGGACGCATCGTTGCCGTCGTCGCAGGCCTTGATGCCAATGACGACATGAAGGTGTTCGCCCACCTCATCAATCCCGATGGCACGCGGGCAGCGGCCCCGATCACCGTAGCCGAATGGACCGGCAACGATTTCGACGGCCAGCGCAAGCCCGAAGTCGTGGCGCTTCCTGATGGCGGCTTTGCGGTGATCTTCGCCAATGAGCGCATTGCGGCGACCGATACTGGCGGCACCGTCCATGCGCGCGGCGTATACGTGCAGCAGTTCGATGCCAATGGCGCACCGGTCGGCGATCCGATCTTCGTCAGCGATACAACGCATCCGCAGATCGATCTGACCGCGGATGGCGACATTCTGGCCGCCGTCTATAACGGCAGCATCGCCTTGCAGAAGATCACGCCGGCTTCCGCAGGGCCTTCGATCGTCGAGGATTCAAGCGGCACAATCGCCGGGATCAGCATCGCCGATACCGATGCGGGGGCGGATCCGATTTCTGTTACCCTCAGGGTGAATAGGGGCGCACTGTCTTTCGCGGGAGATGTTTCGGCGCTGACCTTCACCGATGCTGACGGATCGGATGGCTCGCTGGCCTTCACCGGCAGCCAGGCCGACATCAACGCGGCCCTTGCGAGCCTTACCTATCACGGAGCGCCGGACCACAGCGGCACCGCAACCCTCACCATCGTTGCGAACGATCAGGGCTCGACCGGTTCCGGCGGGGCGCTGTCGGATACCAAGACGCTGAGCATCGCCATCACGCCGGTGAATGACGCACCGGTTGCTGTTGCCAATGCCTACACGACCAAGGAAGACCAGGCCCTCTATGTCGATGCCAACTCGGGCGTCCTTTATGATGACACCGATGCCGACGGCGACACGCTGACAGCAGTGCTGGTGCGCGATGTCTCGAACGGCACGCTGGTCCTCAATGCCAATGGCTCTTTCACCTACACGCCGAATGCCAATTTCCATGGCACCGACAGCTTCGACTACAAGGTCAATGACGGAACGGTTGATGGCAATACCGTCACCGTCACCTTCACCGTCAGTTCCGTGAACGATGTGCCGGTTACCGTCGAAGACAGCTATGTCGTTGATGAGGACAAGATACTGACGGTCAATGCGGCAAACGGCCTGCTTGCCAATGACAGCGATGGTGACGGAGATACGATCTATACGACAGAGGGCAGGCTCCCCGCTCATGGCTTCCTGGATCTTAAGCCAGACGGTTCGTTCACCTACAGACCCGACGCCAATTTCAGCGGCACGGATTCCTTCACCTACCGTGCCTATGACGGCGAGGCGGTCGGCAACACAGTCACCGTCACTCTCACCGTCAATCCGGTCAATGATACGCCGGTTTCTGTTGCCGATGCCTATTCGATGGATGAGGACGGAACGCTCGTCGTTGCGGCAGCGGCGGGTGTGCTGGCCAATGACAGCGACGTTGAAACGCCCAATCTGACGGCAATTCTTGTCAGCGATGTCTCGAACGGTGTGTTGACGTTCAACGCGGACGGCTCATTCAACTATGTGCCTGACGCCAACTTCAACGGCACCGACAGTTTCACCTACAAGGCCAATGACGGCACGGAGGATGGAAACACCGTCACCGTGACGATGACGGTCAATTCGGTGGAGGACATCCCCGTTGCGGTTGCCGATGCCTATAGCGTCGATGAGGACATGACCCTGACGGTCAGTGCGGCAAACGGCGTCCTTGTCAATGACAGCGATGGTGACGGAGATACGATCTATACGACAGAGGGCAGGCTCCCCGCTCATGGCTTCCTGGATCTTCAGCCAGACGGTTCGTTCACCTACAGACCCGACGCCAATTTCAGCGGCACGGATTCCTTCACCTACATTCCCCATGACGGCAAGACGGCGGGCAACGAAGTCACCGTCACCCTCACCGTCAATCCGGTGAATGATGCTCCGGTTGCTGTTGCCAATGCCTAC
>JAGRKQ010000047.1:0-9000 GCA_020442235.1 Hyphomicrobiaceae bacterium
TCTTGCAGGCTGGCGCCCATGGATGTAGTTTGCAATACAAATCTATGTAGGACGCAAATGAAAGACGTCGATCAGGCCCTTGCCGACATTGCGGCCATTCGCCAACAGGTGGCGATGAGCACGCTGTTTCGCGGCCTCGGCCCGGCCGCACTGGCGGCAACCGGCATCCTCGCTCTCGGCGCAGCCTTGGTCCAGTTGACCATCGGCACAGATTCCGGTGCCGATCCTTTCGGCTATTTCGCCTTGTGGATTGGAACGGCCGGCATCGCCCTTGCGATCCTTGCCACCGAAATCCTGCGCCGGCGCCGGAAAGAGCCATCCTCGCTCGCCGATGCGGTCTTGCAGAACGCGCTGTTGCAATTCCTGCCCTCCGGCATGACCGGAGCCGCATTGCTGATCTTTTCCGCCCTCTATGCGCCCGACAGTCTGTGGATGCTGCCCGGCTTGTGGCAGATCCTCGTCGCGCTCGGCATCTACGCCGCCGCGCGGCTTCTGCCGGGACAGACCATGATCGCAGCGGCGTGGTATTTCATCGCCGGCTTTTACGTCCTGCTCGATGCCAGCCAGGGCCGGGTCCTGTCGCCCTGGCACATGGGCGTGCCCTTTCTGATTGGTCAGTCGATCATGGCCGCCGTCACCTGGCGCGCAACGGAGGCTCTCGATGGCGCATGACAAGGCCCGCTTTGCCTATGACGGCCTCGACCGGACGATCCACGAAAAGGCCCGTCTCGGCATCCTGACATCCCTGATGGCGCACCCGCGCGGCCTTGCCTTCAACGACCTTGCCGGCCTTTGCAGCCTGACAAACGGCAATCTCAGCCGCCATCTTCTGGTGCTTGGCGAAGCGGGCCTCGTCTCCGTCGACAAGAGCTACAAGAACAATCGCCCGCACACGCAAGTTCTTCTGACCGAAGCCGGACGGCAGCGCTTCCTGGATTATCTCTCTGTCCTCGAACAGGTGTTGAAAGACGCCGAACACGCCGCCGGAACGGCCGATTCCGCAGCACGGCTCAAACCCGTCTGAACCGCTCTACCTTCCGCAAGGCTGCCGGCGCCTGATCCGCCCCGGTATTCCTTTCCCGTCTCATCCTGCCTACGAGGTTTGCAATGGAAACTAAAATCTACGACAAACTGCACGTCGCCATCATCATGGACGGCAATGGCCGCTGGGCAGAGGCGCGCGGCCTGCCGCGCAGCGCCGGCCACCGTGCCGGCGCGCACAGCGTCGCGCGGGTGGTGGAAGCGTCCGCGAAACAGGGCATCGCGGCCCTGACGCTCTATGCCTTTTCAAGCGACAACTGGCAAAGACCGGCCACCGAGGTTTCAACGCTGTTTGGTCTTTTCGATCGGTATTTGCGGACGCAGGTCAAGGCGCTCGCCGGGAACGGCATACGCCTTTCGGTGATCGGCCGCCGCGACCGGCTGGCGACATCCCTGCTGAACTCCATCACGCGGGCCGAACGGGAAACCGCCGGCGGCAAAGGGCTGCATCTTCGCATCGCCATCGATTATTCAAGCCGCCACGAAATGGCCCGGGCACTGCAAGCAAGGACGGCCAGGGGCGACATGCACGATCCGCTCGGGACGCACGACGTCGACCTTCTGATCCGCACGGGCGGCGAACAGCGCCTTTCAGACTTCATGCTCTGGGAATGCGCCTATGCCGAACTCCTGTTCACGCCGGTGCAATGGCCCGACTTCGACGAGACGGCCCTCGCAAGTGCGTTGAGGGCCTTTTCATCGCGTCAACGCCGCTTCGGCGGCCTTGCTTCCACTGCCGCATAGGGTGCAGCGATGCGGATCCTGCTCATCAACGTGCCGCACCCTTCCATCGGAAGCCGCATTCCCGACGATCACCTGCCGCCTCTGGGTTTGTTATCCATTGGCAGCCCGCTGATCGACGATGGCCACGACGTTACGCTGCTTGATGCCGAATTCGGCCCCATGCCCCCGGAGCAGATCGTTGCCGAAGCCCTCCGCATGGCGCCGGACATCGTCATGTTCGGGCATTCCGGATCGACCTCCGGTCATCCGGTGATCGAGACGCTTGCACGGCGCATCCACGCGGGGATGCCGATGGCAAAAATCATCTATGGCGGTGTTTACCCGACTTATCACTGGCGCGAGATTCTTGAGGCCGAACCCCATGTTACCGCCATCGTGCGGGGCGAAGGCGAGGAGACGACCCGAAACCTCGTCCGGGCCCTTGGCGATGGTCGCTCGCTGAAGGATGTGGCAGGCATCGCCTGGCGCCTTGAAGGCCGACCCGTGGCAACGGCTCCGGCGCCGGTGATCATGGATCTTGATGCCTATCGCATCGGCTGGGAGCTGATCGACCACAGACGCTATTCCTATTGGGGACGGCTGCGCGCGGTGGTCGTGCAATTTTCCCGCGGCTGCCCGCATCTTTGCAATTACTGCGGCCAGCGCGGCTTCTGGACCCGCTGGCGCCATCGCGATCCGGTTCTGTTTGCTCGCGAAATCGCCCGCCTCCACAGAGAGCAGGGCGTCAAGGTCTTCAACTTCGCCGATGAAAACCCGACCGTTTCGCGAAAGGCTTGGACGGCCTTCCTGAATGCCCTCATCGCCGAGAAGGTCGACGTCATCCTCGTCGGGTCGACGCGCGCCGACGACATCGTCCGCGATGCCGATATCCTGCCGCTCTACAAGAAGGCCGGCTGGCAGCGCTTTCTGCTCGGCACCGAAAGCACCGATGAGAAGACGCTTGAGAAAATCCGCAAGGGCGCGGCCACGGCAACGGACCGCGAGGCCATCCGGCTCCTGCGCCAGAACGGCATTCTATCGATGGCCACCACGGTCGTCGGTTTCGAGGAGGAGACCGGCCGCGATCACTGGAGGGGGCTGCGCCGGTTGCTCACCTACGATCCGGATCAGATCCAGATCGTGTTCGTGACGCCGCATCGCTGGACACCATTCTACCGGCTGGCAGCAGGGCGCAAGGTCATCCAGACCGACCAGCGCCTCTGGGACTACAAGCATCAGGTGCTGTCGACCCGGCACATGGCGCCCTGGCGGGTGCTTGCATGGGTGAAGCTGACCGAAGTGGTGCTTCAAACCCGCCCCAAAGCCATCTACCGCACCTTTCTGCAACGCGACGCCGGCTTGCGTCATGCTATGCAGTGGTATGCGCAGATGGGGCGCAGGGTCTGGTTCCACGAGTGGTTCCGCTTCTTCCTCGACCGCAGAACCCGAAATGGCCCGACGCTTGGCGCGTTCTGGGGGCTGGCACAGGATGGCGAAGAGCGCTCCATGACCCTTGCCCCGATGCATCGGACCAAAGTCATGTCGACTGCCGCAGGACCGCAGACAGGCAGGGTTGAAGATCACGCTCTGCAGGACCGGTCGAAAGATCATCCGCCGGAGATCATCAGCAAAGCGAACTGATCGTGAGCGAAAAGTTGGCGCGCCACGATGAGGAATTATCGAACGCGCCAGCGAGCGAAGAGCGAGCCGGCCGGTCAGGCCGCCCTGCGGAGGCATTGAGCGAAGCGAAATTGCCGTGAGCGAAAAGATGGCGCGCCCGAAAGGATTCGAACCTCTGACCCCCAGATTCGTAGTCTGGTGCTCTATCCAGCTGAGCTACGGGCGCGCGGCCGGCACGGCCTTGGCCGCACGGCATGCGGTCGGCGAGGCCGTCCGCGAGGTGGGGCGTTGGGTATCGCAGCCATTTGAGAAATGCAAGCGCGAATTCGCCTTGTCCGATCCAGCACCGCAACTGCGGCCAATCGGTTCACTCTTCTTGGCCGCTAAGGGTGGCGGACAGAGGATCGGTCGGGCCGGTTACAGAAGCGGCGCGACCCGGATCCGGCAGGCGGATCTCGAACCGGGTTCCTTCCGGCCCGGTTGCCGCGAGCGCGATCGCTCCGCCATGAGCCCGCACGAGATCGGCGGCAATCGCCAGGCCAAGCCCGGCACTGCCCTTGCCGCCGGCTGCATGGAAAGGCTCGAACAGGCGCGCGCGCAGCGCCTCGGGGATGCCCGGCCCGGTGTCGCTGATGGTGATGACGGCCGTTCCGTCTTCGCGGGCATGGGCGATCTCGACGGCATGGCCTCCGTCGGGCCTGTCGGTCGGCTCCATGGCCTGCCGTGCGTTGCGCAACAGGTTCAGGAGCACACGAAAGAGCTGGTCCGGATCGGCGTGGATCATCGTTCCGGGGGCGACAGAAAGGCGCAGGACCGGGCCGCCTTCGCCAGCAAGACCGGCGAATTCACCGGCATCCTCGGCCAGACGCTTCAGATCGACGAGCCGGCGCTCGGGCTCGCGCGTGCCGATGCGGCCATAGCCGAGCGTTGCCTCGCAGAAGGACACCGCCCGGTCGATGGCGTGGATCATGCGCGGGGCGAGGCGCTGCACGGTCGGGTCCGGCACGCTGGCAAGGCGGTCGGACAGAAGCTGTGCCGAGGCCAGAAGGTTGCGCAGGTCGTGATTGATCTTGGAGACGGCAAGGCCCAGTTCGGCAAGGCGCCGCCTTTCACCCAGCATGGCGCGGATTTCCGCCTGCATGTCGGAAAGCTGTCTTTCGGCGCGGCCAAGCTCATCGCGCCGCCCGGAGGGGCGCACGATGTTGGAGGCTTCCTCCGGGGCGCGGGCAAAGCGGGCCATGGCCGCATCCAGCCGGCGCATCGGGCGCACGAAGAGCCAGTTGAGCGAGACATAGACGAGCACCGCCGTGATCAGGGAAATGGCGATGGAAAGAAGGCCGATGTTGCGCGCATAGGTCCACATTGCCTCGCGCAGGGGCGCCTCGCGGATGACGATCTCCACCTGCACGTCGCCGGCTTCGGGCATGCCATGGATGCGCAGCAGCCGCCCTTCGGCGAAGAGCGAGCGGAAGGCTTCGCGGATCAGGCCGAAGGCCGTCTCGTTGTCGAAGGCAATGTCGATGTCGACCCGCAAGGGGCCGATCTGCGGCGCCTCGATCATGCGCCGCCCCTGCGGCGTCATCACCGCGAGTTCCAGCGCACCGAGCCGCTCCAGAAGTTCGGCCCGCATCAGATCCTCGCCCGGCGCATCAAGCGAGGGCAGGTCGAGGGCGGAGGCGACGAGGCTGGCCGCGGACGCCCGGTCGGCAAGCCAGCTTCGGCGGAAATTGGCCAGCGACGGCACGAAGATCAGGACTTCGGCCAGGAGCACGAAGAGGATCGTCAGGACGAGCAGCTTGCCGGAAAGGCCGAAGCCAACGCCGGTCCGCGCCGCCCGGTCGGCCCTGTCGCCATCCGGCCTGTTCGCCATCGCGCTGTCGCTCATCGTTACGCCCCGACCCGTGGCCGCCTCACCCGAAGCGGCGCAGGAAAGCGATGATCTTGCGAAGCGTGGGATTGGTCAAACCGGGACGGTAGAACTCCACAGCCGCGCGCTTGCCGACCTCGGCGAGTGTCGGATAGGCCGCCACCCAGCCGGCAATGTCGCGCACCCCCATGCGACGCGAAACGGCAAGACCCCACAGCGAGATGATCTCGCCCGCCTTCGGCCCGGCACAGACCGCCCCGAGAATCCGTCCGCGTTTATTGGTGATGAGCTTGATGAAGCCTTCCACCCGACGTTCGGCCTGGGCGCGGTCATTGTCGTGGAAGGGCCAGCGGAAGACCTTGATGGCGCCATGCGCCGCCTTCGCCTCTTCTTCGGTGAGGCCGACCGAGGCGACTTCCGGGTCGGTGTAGGTGGTGCGCGGCAGGATGGTGCGGTTTTCCTTGATCGGCACACGGAAGAGGATGTTGCGGGCGATCAGAGCACCGTGATAGCCGGCGACATGGGTGAATTGCAGCCCGCCGGCAACGTCGCCGATGGCGAAGACCTTGCGGTTGGTGGTGCGCAGGCCCTTGTCGACGACGATGCCGCGGCGCGAATGCTCGATGCCCGCCTTGTCGAGGCCCAGCCCTTCCACGTTCACCGCGCGGCCGGCGGCGACAAGAAGATGCGTGCCGGCGATCATGCCGGTCCTGCCGCCGGTGTCCTCGATGGTGACGCAGACGCCGTCTCCGTCCCGCTCCACACCGACGACCTTGGCGCGGATTTCCAGCCGCACGCCCTCTTCGATCAGCGCCTTTTCCACCACGGCCGCAGCCTCGCGGTCCTCACGGCCGAGAAGATCGGCCGCTTCGATGACGGTGACCTCGGCGCCGAGGCGGCGATGGGCCTGCGCCATTTCCAGGCCGATCGGACCGCCGCCGATGATGATGAGGTGGCCTGGGCGCTCGGTGCGATCGAACAGCACCTCATTGGTGAGATAGGGAACCTCCGCCAGCCCGGGGATCGGCGGGATGAAGGGGCGCGATCCCGTGGCGACGACGAAACGGCGGGCGCGGATGTCGGTCTCGCCGACACGCACGCAATCGGGCGCGGTGAACGCGGCTTCGCCCTTCAGGACGGTGACGCCCATGCCCTCGAAACGCTCCACGGAATCGTTCGGCTCGATGGCGGCGATCACTTCGTGGATGTGATCGTGGACGCGCTGGAAGTCGATCTCGGGCTCGGCGGCGTTGACACCGAAGGCGCGGCCCTCGCGGATCGCATGGGCGTGCTTGGCCGCCGCCAGGATCGCCTTGGAGGGAACGCAGCCGACATTGAGGCAGTCGCCGCCCATCCTGTGCTTTTCGATCAGCACCACAGGAACGCCGAAGCCGGCGCAGACGGCGGCGGCTGTCAGGCCGCCGGAGCCGGCGCCGATGATGCAGACATCAGGGGTGAGCGTGTCGGCCAAGGCGGTTCACTCCATTTCAGGCGCGGCGGAACGACGGCGCAGACGTTTCACAACGGGCGGGATCAGCGACACGACACCGAGCGCGGTGAAGGCGATGAGCAGCTCGGGCGTTACCAGCGAGCCGGCACTGATAGCGCAGGTGCCGGCCGCCGCGCAGCCCGGATTGGCCGCCTCCTGCGCAGCGATGAGGCTGTCGAGCCCGGTGCCGAGAAAGGCGAAGGCAAATGTGCCCGGCAGGATGCCAAGGGCCGTCGCGGCGACATAGCTGCGCAGCGGCACGCCCAGAAAGGCCGGCGCCAGATTGATCAGCCAGAAGGGAAAGAGCGGCGTCAGCCGCAGGAACAGGAGATAGCTGAAGGCGTCCTTGCGGAAGCCGTCCCGCAGACGGGCGAGGAAGGGGCCGGCTTTCTCTTCCAAAGAGCGCCCGAGCGCCGACCGTGCAGCCAGGAAGATTGCCGTCGCGCCGATGGTGGCGGCCACCACGACCGTCGATCCGCCGGCCATCCAGCCGAAGAGAAAGCCGGCGGCGATCGTCAGAAAGCTCGCCCCGGGAAAGGACAGCGCCACCGCCAGCACATAGATGGCGCCGAAGATCAGAAGGCTGAGGATGAAATTGGCCTCGATCATATCCGCCAGCTCGAAGCGCTTGCGGATGATGGCCGAAAGGCTCAGCTCTTCGTGCAGGCCGCTGGCGAAGACGGCCACCGTGGCGCCGGCGATCAGGATCAGGGGCAGGAAACGCTTGATGGTCGCGGCCATGCCCGCAGGTTCAGGGGTCTTGTGCATTTCATCCAGCATGGCGCGTTCCCCGGATCGGTCAAGGCGTATGGCGCATGGCCCTGAGCCTTTCATACAGATAGCCATAACAGGGCGGAGCCGCGGGTTCTTCCCCCTCTCGCGCAGCTGTGATCGGTTCTCATCCGCCGTCATCCGGCCGTGACCGGGCCCGAAACACCCCGGAACGGGCGATGAAATGCCACTCCGGCGCGTTGACTTTGCGCGCGGGCTTCTCCTATAAGCCCGGCAGTCCGCCTGACCGGCGTGCCGGAGCCTTGCAGCCGCGTCCCTCGGGACGCCGTTTTTGTTCAAGGCCGGGCGCATCCGACCGGTCCGGGGCCGGGCACCAAATCATGACCTGCCGTTCGTGCGCAGACCCCGGAAGGGCCGGGCTTCCTGCAACGGGCGGACGAAAGACGAGACGAGAGCGATGAAGCGCACCTACCAGCCCTCGAAGCTGATCCGCAAGCGTCGGCACGGCTTCCGCGCGCGCCTTGCCACCAAGGGTGGCCGCAAGGTGCTTGCTGCCCGCCGGGCCCGCGGCCGCAAGCGGCTTTCGGCCTGAGCGGCGGCCTGTCCGGCCGCCCAGCCTTGGAACCGATCCGCAAAAGGCGGGATTTTCTGGCCACGCGCAGCGGTCCTCGTGCCGCGCGCGGGGCTTTCGTCGTTCAGGGCCGTCGCCGCGAAGGCACGGATGACGACCGTTTCGGCCTGACGGTGACGCGCAAGGTCGGCACGGCTGTGGAACGCAACCGCATCAAGCGGCGTCTTCGCGCCGCGCTGAGGCAGATCGTTGCGGTGGAAAAGACGGGCGGCTTCGATTACGTGATCGTGGCGCGCCGGGATTGTCTTGCCCTCCCCTTCGGACGGCTGACGGGCGATCTGGCTTCGGCGCTGAAGGATGTCGCCACCCGCAGGCCGCAACGGCGCGCCGGCGGACCACGCAAAGACGGCGCTGGCCGAAACGCCAACCGGGAAGGTTGAGAATGGACAACAAGAACTACGTCCTCGCGATCGCGCTGTCGCTCATGATCTTTGTCGGCTGGCAGTATCTCTATCTCGGCCCGAAGATGGAGCGCGAGCGCCTCGCCGCCGAACAGCAGGCCGCCGAGGTCGTGGCCCGCGAGGCCGGCCCGAACATGCCGAGCGGCGCCCCCGTTCCCGACGGCCAGGCCCCCACGCCGGGCACCGAGGCCGCGCCCAGCGTGCCGGGCGGCGCCCTCACCCGCGAGGAGGCGATCGCCCGCGGCCAGCGCGTTGCCATCGCCACCCCGACCCTTTCCGGTTCGATCAATCTGACCGGTGGTCGCATCGACGATCTGCGCCTTCTCGATTTCCACGAGACGACCGACCCGACTTCGCCGACCATCGTGCTGTTCTCGCCCTCCGGTGCGCCCAACCCCTATTATGCCGAGTTCGGCTGGACCCAGGCGGCCGGCAGCGCCGCCAGCCTGCCGACGGCGGCAACGGTGTGGAGCGTTAGCGGCAATGACCGCCTGAC
>JAGRKQ010000047.1:9179-11246 GCA_020442235.1 Hyphomicrobiaceae bacterium
TACTTCGTGCTGCATGAGGGCCTGATCGGCGTCTTCGGCGAGGAAGGGCTCGTCGAGCTGAAATACAAGGACGTGCGCGATGACGGCCGCACCTCCTATTCCGACCAGACCGGCGGCTGGCTCGGCATCACCGACAAATACTGGGCCAGCGCCCTCGTTCCGCAGGACATCACCTATCGCGGCGAGTTCCGCCAGGACACCATCGCCACCGGCGAGAGCTTCGTTGCCGCCTATCTCGGCAACGCCATGGCGGTCGAGCCCGGCGCGGCGATCACGGTGTCGACGCGGCTCTTTGCCGGCGCCAAGGAAGTGGCCGTGGTCGATGGCTATCACGAGCGCCTCGGCATCGACCGTTTCGATCTCCTGATCGACTGGGGGTGGTTCTACTTCCTCACCAAGCCGCTGTTCCAGGCGATCCATTTCTTCTTCAACTATTTCGGCAATTTCGGCGTCGCGATCCTGCTGGTGACGGTGCTGATCAAGCTGCTCTTCCTGCCGCTCGCCAATGCGTCCTATGCCTCGATGAGCCGGATGAAGAAGGTCCAGCCGCAGATGAAGGCCCTCCAGGAGCGTTACAAGGACGACCGGATGGAGCAGCAGAAGCAGCTGATGGAGCTTTACAAGCGCGAGAAGATCAATCCGATCTCCGGCTGCTGGCCGATGCTGATCCAGATCCCGGTGTTCTTCGCTCTCTACAAGGTGCTGTTCGTCACCATCGAGATGCGCCACGCACCGTTCATCGGCTGGATCCACGATCTTTCCGCGCCCGATCCGACGAATTTCGTCAATCTGTTCGGCCTTCTGCCCTTCGATGCGCCCAACCTCCAGGTGGGCGGCCTGCACCTCACCTTCGGCTTCTGGCCGCTGCTGATGGGCATCACCATGTTCATCCAGATGAAGCTGAACCCGGCGCCGACCGACAAGACGCAGGCAGCCATCTTCAACTGGATGCCGGTGTTCTTCACCCCGCTGATGGCCGGCTTCCCGGCAGGCCTCGTCATCTACTGGACGTGGAACAACTTCCTGTCGATCCTGCAGCAGAGCTTCATCATGCGCCGCCACGGCGTGGAGATCGAGCTTTTCAACAACATCCGCTCGATGTTCGGGCGCGGCAAGAAACCGGCGGAATGAGCGACGACGCGGCGCTGATCGAGGCGGGAGAGCGGCTCTTCCGCCGGCCGTTCGCCTTTCGCCGCGGCCTTGCCGATCTGGCGGACCTGCCGCCCTCCGACCGGCTGGAGATCGCCTTTGCCGGGCGCTCCAATGTCGGAAAATCCTCGCTGATCAATGCGCTGACCGGCGTGCGCGGCCTTGCGCGCACCTCCAACACGCCGGGCCGCACCCAGGAACTCAACATCTTCGAGAGCGAAACCGCCCCGCTGCGGATCATCGACATGCCCGGCTATGGCTATGCCAAGGCCCCCAAGCCGATGGTCGATCGCTGGAATGCGCTGGTGCGCACCTATCTTCAGGGACGCCAGGCGCTGGCCCGCGTCTTTGTGCTGATCGATGCCCGCCACGGGATCAAGGCGAATGACGCGGAGATCCTGACCATGCTCGACAAGGCCGCGGTCTCCTATCAGGTGGTCCTGACCAAGCGCGACAAGATCGGCCCGAAGGCCGCCGAGACCGTCGAGACGGAGACGCTGAAGGCGCTCTCACGGCGCCCTGCTGCCTTCCCGCTGCTGGTTTCCACTTCCTCGGAAAAAGGCGACGGGATCGGCCAATTGCGCGCGGCCATCGTGCAACTGATGAGCGAGCGCGGCCTGTCTGCCTGAGGGAGGGGTTGCGGCAGAACGCCGCAATTCATGCCTCAAACGATGATGATGGGCCCAATTTGCAACTTCAGGGCACAAAATCGGCGTGAATAATTCAACCGCATATTGCCGACTTAAGTACTTCTGCGAAAAGCAGAAATCGGGCAACGCGCCATTAAGGTCTCGCCACTAGCCTCAAGGATGGGCAAACCATCGGGTGGGACATGAAGGCATATCGAAGCGTGCGCGATCCGCATGGGCATTGGGATTGCGGTATCGACGAGGCGGTTGACCTCGTCGTCTATTTCGG
>JAGRKQ010000047.1:11327-17089 GCA_020442235.1 Hyphomicrobiaceae bacterium
GGCCAGATCGATGGCTGCAATGTCAGCGACGACACGATTGTCGCTGTTGCCATGGCCTTCGACGACACTTCGCTGCGCTTCGTCACCCAGGACATCGCCAAGGCACTGGATTCGCGCGAATGCGGCCAGTCGATCGCCCGTGCCCTGGCGCGCCCCGATCTTGCCGGCATCTACCTTCTTTCCGACGGCCTTGGCGTCAACGGCTCGCAGCTCGTTGCAGGCATTGCCGACATCATCGGCGACGTGCCGGTGGCGGGTGGGCTGGCCGGAGACGGCGCCGCCTTCGAGAAGACCGTGATCGGCGCCAATGCCGAACCGGTCAGCAACCGCATTGCCGCCGTCGGCTTCTATGGCGACGCCATTGCGCTCGGTTATGGCTCGGCCGGCGGATGGGATGTGTTCGGTCCGCGCCGCACGGTGACGCGCTCCGTCGGCAATGTTCTTCTGGAACTCGACGGCGAGCCGGCGCTCGATCTTTACAGGCGCTATCTGGGTGAGGAAGCCGAAGGGCTTCCAGGTTCCGCGCTGCTGTTCCCCTTGCAGATCTTCGATCCCGCCGCGCCGGATCATGTCACCGTGCGCACCGTGCTCTCGGTCGATTTCGATGCAAAATCCATGACCTTCGCCGGAGACATTCCCGAAGGTTTTACCGCGCAGCTGATGCGCGGCCAGTTCGAACGGCTCTCCGACGGGGCCGGTCTTGCCGCCCGGTCGGCCTGCAAAGGCCCCGACTTCACCGATGTCCGCGTCGCGCTTCTGACCAGTTGCATCGGCCGGCGCCTTCTCATGGGCCAGCGGATCGCCGACGAACTGGATGCCGTCGGCGAGGCCCTCAGCGGCACGGGACCGGTGCTCGGCTTTTATTCCTATGGCGAAATTGCCCCGCTGCAGACCTGCCGCAGCGCCCGCCTTCACAACCAGACCATGACCGTTCTCACCATCGCGGAGCGAACGGCGGCATGAACCGGCTCCTTTCCAAGCAGATCGAACGCGCCAGGCGGCCGGACGGCAGCGTCGATACCGAGCGCCTGCACGATGCGATCTCGGCGGCCTATGAGGAAGCGGACCGCGACCGCCGCCGCACCGAGCGTTCCATCGGCATGATGGTGGAAGAACTCGATGTCCTGCACCGCAACCTGGAAAGCCTTGTCGCCGAGCGCACCGAAGAACTCGGCCGGGTGCGCAGCGCCCTGGAAGCCACGCTCGATTCCGTCACCGAAGGCATCATCATGTTCGATGATCGCGGGGCGCTGAAGCTTGCCAATCGCTGCGCGGCCGAGTTTCTTCAACCCGATGCCGAACAACGCACAGGCGATGCCTGCACTGTCGTCGAACGCTGCGAAAGCCTCTCCCATCCGGTTCTGAAGCGTCTCATCGAGACCGGCCCGCGCTCGCGTGAGATCCTCTTCCGTCAGGCCGAGTTGCAGCCCGGCGTGCATTTCGAGTGCATCCGCACCCCGACGGCGGAAGGCGGTTTCGTCATCACGCTGCGTGACATCACCGATGCGCTCTCTCAGGAACAGGCGCTGCGGCAGGCCGAAGAAGATTACCGCAGCCTGTTCGAGAACGCGGTCTTCGGCATCTACCGGTCGACACCGGACGGCAAGCAGCTGCGTGCCAACCCGGCCCTGGTGCATTTCAACGGCTATCAGTCGGAAAGCGAACTCATCGGCAAGGTGAACGATCTCGGCACCGAATGGTATGCCGATCCGGAACGGCGCAAGGAGTTCATCACCGCGCTGACCCGCGACGGACGCATCACCGATTTCGTCTCCAGGGTGCGGCGCCATTCTACCGGCGAAGCCGTCTGGGCATCGGAAACCGCCTGGCTTGTGCATGATGAGCGCGGCGCGGTGAAATATATCGAGGGCATGGTCATCGATGCGACCGAGCGCATGCGCGCCCAGGCCCGGATCGAGCATCTGGCCCGTTACGATCAACTGACCGGACTTCCCAACCGGACCCAGCTGATGGAACGGCTGGAGCAGGAAACCTTCGGCGCGAACGGAAAACCGCGTTCGCGGCTCGCCCTTTTCTGCCTCGACATCGACAATTTCAAGGAACTCAACGACGCCAGCGGCCACAAGGTCGCCGACGATCTCCTGATTCAGATCGGCCAGCGGCTGCGTCGCATCGCCGCCGACAAGGACATGGTGGCGCGGTTCGGCGCCGACGAGTTCACCGTGGTGCACATCCTGGAAGGGGATGAAAGCGCAGACAGCTTCGCCCGCAAGATGACGCAGGCCTTCGATGCGCCCTTCGATCTCAGCGGCACCACCACGGCGGTCGACTGTTCCATCGGCGTCGCGCTGATGCCCGACCATGGGCGCGATCCCGAACAGCTTCTGCGCAAGATGGATATTGCCCTGTCGCGGGCGAAGACGTTCAGCGGCTCATCGCACCTGGTGTTCGAGCCCGCCATGGAAGAGGCCCTGCTGTCCCGGCGTTCCCTGGAAATCGACCTCAGGTCCGCGCTCGGCAATGGCGAGTTGCAGCTCTACCATCAGCCGATCATCGACACCGCAAAGGGCAAGGTGGCCTGCCATGAGGCGCTCATTCGCTGGCACCATCCGGTGCGCGGTTTCGTCTCTCCGGGTCAGTTCATCCCGCTGGCCGAGGATACGGGCCTCATCGTTCCCATCGGCGAATGGATCATCGGCGAAGCCTGCCGTCAGGCCAATCTTCTGCCCGATGGCATCCCCGTTGCCGTCAACCTCTCCTCCGTGCAGTTCCGCATCGGCAACATCGCCCGGACGATCGAGGAAGCGCTCGCCCAGCACGGCACCGCGCCGGAACGGCTTCAGGTGGAGATCACCGAATCGGTGCTCATGGACAATGTCCGCCAGTCCGGCGAGGTGCTGGATGCGATCCGCGCGCTTGGCGTGAAGATCGCGCTCGACGATTTCGGCACCGGCTACTCGTCCCTGAGCTACCTGCAGAAATTCGCTTTTGACAAGATCAAGATCGATCGCAGCTTCGTCTCCTGCATTCACACCGATCCGGTTGCCGCCGCACTGGTGCGCACGATCCTGCGCCTTGCCGAAGACCTTGATGCCGAAGTCGTGGTCGAAGGCGTCGAGACGGAAAATCAGTTGAAGGCCCTGCAAGCCGAAGGCTGCTCGCTCTTCCAAGGCTATTTCTTCGCGCGGCCGCGTCCACTGCGCGAGATCATCAGCACCGAGCACATCGCTTCGCTCAGCGAGCTCCTGAAGCGTGTGGCCGAACGCGACAGGCCAGCCGCGCTTTCCCTGAGCGCCTGAACCCTCAAGAACATCCGGGCAAGAAAAAAGGCGCCGCAAGCGGCGCCTTTCTTCATCAGCCTTGCATGGGCCGTCAGGCCCGCACGACAACCCGCGTGCCGACCGGGACGCGCTCGTAAAGATCTTCCACATGCTCGTTGACCATGCGGATGCAGCCGGACGAGACGGCCTGACCGATGGTCCAGGGCGCGTTGGTGCCGTGAATGCGGTAGAGCGTGTCCGAACCGCCGCGATAAAGATACATGGCGCGGGCGCCGAGCGGGTTCTGCGGACCGCCGGGCATGCCGCCGGCATATTCGCGCAGTTCCGGCTGACGGCGGATCATCGCCGGGGGCGGGGTCCAGGTCGGCCATTCCGACTTGCGGCCGACATAGGCACGGCCCGTCCAGGCGAAGCCCTCGCGGCCAACGCCAATGCCATAACGACGCGCGCGGCCACCGCCCTGAACCAGATACAGGAAGCGCTCGGACACATCGATCACGATGGTGCCCGCCTGCTCATTGCCGTCAAAGTCCACATCCTGCGGGCGATACTGCGGAGCAACCTCACGGCTTCCCGGACCGCGGAAATTGCCTTCCTCGGCATCCATGAAAAATTCAAGGGCAGACTGGGCGCGGGCCGAACCGGCCACGACAAGGGCGCCCACCGTGCCCATGAGAAATGCTCGTCGATCCATTTTCACGTTCGATCTCCTCAGACCGGCAACCATCACCAGATCGGGGCTTGGCCCCGTCAGCTTCTCGACCCTAACCCGCCGGCGATGCTGCGCCGGCCGCCCGCCACACGGTCCGGCCATGACCTGGTGCGGCGTCGCCTGCCCGGACCACCCGGTGTCCTGTTCCACAAACCCCGCCCTATGCCGGGGAGGATGTGTCTCCAAGGCACCTTCCGCACGATGCGTCAGGACAAACTGCGAGAATCGGCTTCATGAAGCGGCCTAACCTCGTCTTGGGATGAAAATTGCCCTGAAACAGCCTTGATTTCCAGCACCCGAGCGCAGAAACGCGCTAGACATATCGGGAACGTATGCATGGTAAACGTGGAATGTTGTTCCCACGCAACAGCTTGCCGCAGCGTTCACGATCGCGTCATTCGTCTTTCGGCAAAGATGGGCTCATCTTGCGTGCGGAAAGGCGAAGAACGAAGCCGAGCACTTCCGCGACGGCGCGATAGAGCGCCTCGGGAATTTCCTGATCAAGCTCGACCGTGGCGAGCGCGGTTGCCAGCAAGGGGTCGTCCTCGATCGGCACGCCCGCGGATCGGGCCGCTTCGAGAATGGCCTCGGCCATATGCCCTTCGCCCTTGGCGGTGACCTTGGGCACCTCGCCAGGCTCGTAGCGCAGGGCAACAGCCAGTTTGCGCTCGTTCATGACAGGAGATCCCGGTAGCGCCCGGCGGCATTGTCCGGCGCCGCGCGCGGAGCCGGATCGGGCCTTCCGGCGGCAACGCGCACGGTTTCCACCTCGAAGGCCTTTTCCTGGAGTGCGCGAACGAGATCGGACGCTTCCTCGCCCATCAGCGCGGCGGTTTCGCGGTCCTCTGCCCAGAGGCGGGCCGAGACGCTTTCCCCGCTCAGGCTGACAAGGGCATGGACCGGGCCAAGTTCCCCCGGATCAATGGCAAAACGCAGCCGCCACACCGGCTTGTTGCCCTCTTCGCCGGCCGCGCCCGAACCGTCGCGCTCAACCTTCAAGGCCAGAACACCGGTGCCGTTCGGCAAGGCGACGGGGATTTCGGCGTGCAGAACACCGGGCTGATCGACACCGTCACGCGAAGCATCGACAGTGACCAGGCTTGCCGCTTGCGTCAGGCGCATGCGGGCGAGGGCATCCTTGGCGGCATCGTGAATCTGGCGGGCGAGATCCGCCGGCTCCGCATCGACCGGATCGGGAACCACCGCCTGCGGCGCGGGCAGTGCGGCGCGTGTTGGCGGCGGCGGCCGGCCGGCTTCGGACGCGCCTGGAGCTGCCCCCTGATTGAGCGACGATGGTGAACCGGCAAGCGCCTTTTGCGCAGCTGAGCCAAGCGCACGCTGCGGCTCGTTTGTCGTTGCGGTGCCATCTGGTCCGTCTTGCGGGATTGCGCCGGATAAGGCTTTGACCAGCTGCGAGAGAGATTCCTTCAGCGTTGCCGCACCCGATCGGGCCGTCTGACCCTGCGCGGCCTGCGCGCCCGGTCCCGGCCGCATCGCTTCACGGTCGGCACCGGGGCCAGCCTGTTGCAAGGCGCGCTTCAAACCTGCCGCATCCGGCAGCTTGCCGTTGTCCTTTCCCGCATCGAGACGAAGGCCGAGGATCGCGCCAAGCGCTTCGACCGCCGCCTTGGGAAGCGTGGCACGCATCGCCGCGCCGGCGGCCGTCGGCGCCATCACCGCACCGGCAAGGGCATTGAGGCGGACAAGCGAATCCTGACGCACCACGTCGCGCGAGACCATGGCCTCGACGGCGGCGCGCTGTGCCGGCGGCAGCGCTTTTGTTGCCGTTTGCATCTGCGCCGTTGCCG
>JAGRKQ010000048.1:0-2631 GCA_020442235.1 Hyphomicrobiaceae bacterium
CGGGGCCGGACGCATGCGGCGGTCGAAGAGGCTGCGGCGCATGAACTGGCCGTAGCCGGCACGGCGGGCCATCGCCGCGGGCGCGATCAGGGGCGTTCTGAGATGATAGGTCCGCCCCGGACCGACGCGAGCCTGAAGGGTTGCGATCAGTTCCAGCGCCGGGTCGCGCCCCTGGCTTTGCGGCAGCGGCAATTCGAGCAGCTTTTCCATGCAGGAACCGACGACGGCGATGCCCTGTTCGGGCCGCACCTTGCGGGTGAAGAGCGCGCGGGTAGAGACCGCCCATTCGGTGAAGCGCGCACCGCGCACATAATCATCGAGCGCGAAGGTGAAGACGGCCCCGGCATCGAGGTCGAGCGTGTCGCGCAGATGGCTGGCGTAGCGCGTCAGTTCGCTTTCCGGATCGATGTCGAAACAGGCGCCGGGCGGGCAAACCACCAGAAGGCTGTCCGGCTCGCTTTCGGCGGCATCCTGAAGCACCCGCTCGGCCGGCTGGCCGTGGCAGGTCGCGACGCGGCGGCGGTCGCTCGTGTGGCTTTCCAGCTGAAGCCAGGTGATCTGAGTCATCTTACGCCTCCTCAAGCGCGGCGACCCAAACCCTCTTTATCCCGTCCATTTGGACGCTAGTTCGTTTGCATCCGACTGTCCAAGGAAGGACGGAGTTAATCCTAAGGGAGTGTGAACGATGCAGATCGACAGACGTATGGCCCTCAAATTCGGCGCAGCCCTGCCCCTGGCAGCCACAGGCGGCGGCGCCTTCGGTGCCGGCAACGCCCTGGCGCAGCAGCCGATGCGCGGCCCGCAGGTGGCGCCGCTGACAACCTTCCGGCTGGGCGATTTCGAGGTCTCGACCATCGTCGACGCGACCCGGCCCGTCGAACCGATCCACCCGATCTTCGGGGCCGACCAGAGCGAGGCCGATTTCGCCGCCCTGATGAGCGCCAACAACCTGCCGGCCTCGACGGCGCTGTTCTATTTCACGCCGACCCTCGTCAATACCGGCTCCGAACTCGTGTTGTTCGACACCGGCAATGGCGGCGAGACCGGGCAGCTTCTGGCCACGCTCGAAGCGGCCGGCATCGGCGCGGATGCGGTCGACATCGTCGTCCTGACCCACATGCATCCCGATCACATCGGCGGGCTGATGACGAACGGCGCCCCGAGCTTTCCCAATGCGCGCTATGTCACGGGCCGGGCCGAATATGATTTCTGGGCCGCCGCCCCGCGTTCCGGCCCGACCGAGCGGGTTGCCGGCATGGTGGCCGACCTCGTCACCCCGCTTGCCGAAAAGATGACCTTTGTGGAAGACGGCCAAGATGTCGTGACCGGCATCACGGCGCTTGCCACCCACGGCCACACGCCGGGCCACATGTCCTTCGTCCTCAACTCATCGGGTCAGTCGCTGATCGTGTGGGGGGATGTTGCCAATCACTTCGTCAGCGCGATCCAGCGCCCGGACTGGCAGGTGCGCTTCGACATGGACAAGGCCATGGCCGCCTCAACCCGGCGGAGGGTTTTCGACATGGTGGCCGCGGAAAAGATGCCGATCATCGGCTACCACATGCCGGCGCCGGCGCTGGGCTATCTGGAAAGCCACGGCAGCGGCTATCGCTGGGCGCCGGCGAGCTACCAGCTGCTTTTGCCCTGAGACCTGTCCGGGATCCTGCCCCTAGAGCGCGCCGTGCAGAGCGGCGCGTTCGCGGCGGCGGTCCACCGTGGTGAAGGCGCCCGAGCGCAATTCGCGCAGCCTCGCCCGGCCGATGCGAATGCGGCCGCGGTCGGCCGCGATCTTCTCGAAATGGCGCCTTGCGATGACCACCGCCTGTTCGGGCGCGGCCCAGCCGAAAAGGCGCGAGCGCAGCGTCAGCCAGGCCTCGCAAAGCCGCGCGCCAACCCCCTCGTCCTCGATGGCGAAGCGGTGGACGGCAGCCGCCGGAACCGGCCGCCCGAGCGCGTCCTGACGGTCGATGAAGGCCGCGACATCGAGATGCCAGCCATGTTCCAGAAGAACGTCCTGTTCCAGGAACAGGAGCCAGTCGCCGCGCCGCGCCGCACGGGCTCCGGCGATGAGCGCGTCATCGCCTTCATAGCCCCGGATCACCTTGCAGCCCGCCTCGTCGGCAATCGCCAGAGTGCGGTCCTGCGAGCCGCCGTCGACGAGCACGACCTCGCGCACAACGCCATCGGCCGCAGCCGGAACCAGCGCGGACAGAACCGGCAACAGGGTCTGACCGGCATTCTTCGTCGGGATCACAACACTCAACATGGCGCCGTCCTAGCACCGAATGCGGCCGGGTAGAATGCGGGGTTCAACTTGTTCTTTCTCCGTTCCGGCAACTATGGTAATCCTGACGAGAACAAACAACGAACATTTGCCTTGAGGTGCCGCATGCCCGCCCCGCTGTCATCCCGGCAGGAGGCCGAAGATCGCCTGTCGTCCCGCGCTTTGCCGGATACGCTTCTCAAGGGACGGGGCGCGGTCAGCAATCCGACCGGACGATTCGAGACGCAGGTGCGCACCCGCACCCGCGAAAGCTGGGACGACAGCGACGAACGGGCGCCGCGCCGGGTCGAGATCACGGTGGAAAAACCGCGCTCCATCCTGACCCGCAACACCTCGCCCGACATTCC
>JAGRKQ010000048.1:2771-3065 GCA_020442235.1 Hyphomicrobiaceae bacterium
CAAGCCGAATGCCGCCGCGCTCCTGCGCGACACCCTGTCGCGTCCCGGCTACCGGCCGAAGCCCATCGCCATCGGCACCAACACCGACCCCTATCAGCCGATCGAGAAGAGCGAAAAGATCATGCGCCAGATCCTGGAGGTGCTCGCCGAAGCCGATCACCCCGTCACCATCGTCACCAAGTCGGCCATGGTGATGCGCGATCTCGATATCCTGGCGCCGATGGCGGCCAGAAACCTCGTTCACGTCGGCATCTCGGTGACGACGCTCGACCGCAGGCTCGCCCGGCTGATGGA
>JAGRKQ010000048.1:3168-11994 GCA_020442235.1 Hyphomicrobiaceae bacterium
CCGGCGCTGAACGACATGGAGATCGAGCAGATCGTCGCAGCCGGGGCTGAAGCGGGTGCGGTTTCGGCCGGCTACATCCTGTTGCGCCTGCCGCTGGAAGTGCGCGACGTGTTTCGCGACTGGCTCGCCAAGGCCTATCCGGAACGCTACCGCCATGTGATGTCGCTGATCCGCCAGATGCGCGGCGGCAAGGACTATGATGCGGAATGGATGAAGCGCATGCGCGGCGAAGGCCCCTATGCCGATCTCATCGCCCGCCGCTTCGAGGCCGCCATCAAGCGGCACGGCCTGACGCGGCGCAGCCTCGACCTCGATTGCACCCGCTTCCGCCCGCCGCGGCCGGACAGCGAGCAGATGTGTTTCCCCTTCTAGGAGCCATCGGCCTGTGCGGGCGGTTCGCGCTTCTTCTGCGGCCAGTTGATCAGCGCCACGCCGAGGATCGCGGCAAAAAGCCCGAGGGCGACGGACGGTGTGATCCTCTCACCAAGGAAAAGCATGCCGAGCATCACGCCGATGCCCGCGCGCAGATAGGCCTGACTTGCAACGCCGAGCGACCCGATGGTCCGCATCAGCCGGAAATAGAGAAGAAGGGCAATGCCGGTGCACAGGATCGACAGAGCAAGAGCCGCGAGGATCGCTTCCGGTTCCGGCCGCAAGGACCAGGGCCGGTCGATGAGAAGAGCTGCGGGTGCGATGATCGCCGTGGCCCAGAGCATCGTTCCGGCCGCCGTTGCGGTGGCACTGATATGGGAAAAGCGTTTTCCGTAGATCGCGGCAACGCCATAAAAGGCGGCCCCCAGCAAGCAGGCGAGTTGTCCGGTGACCTGTGTGCCAAGGCCCTTCAGGGCATCCAGCCCGACGATCAGGCAGACGCCGCATATGCCGATGAGCGCGCCGGCGAATTTTCGTCCGCTGACGGCTTCGTGCCGGGTGATCAGCGCCGTGAACAAAAAGACGAAGATCGGCGAGGTCGAGTTCAGGACGCTCGCAAGACCGGCATCGACATGTTGCTGCCCCCAGGCCAGAAGCGTCCATGCCGCAATCGAATTGACGAAGGCCTGAACGAGCAGCCGCCGCCAGGTTCGACCGTCCCTTGGCAGTTTTTCATGGCGCAAGGCGAGAACAATCGTGAGGAACAGGGCCGCGCCGGAGACGCGGATGGCCACCAGCGTCAGCGGCGGGATCTGTTCGACCGCCACCTTGGTAAAAAGGTAGGACGACCCCCACAGCAGGGCCAAAAGGCCAAGCAGGGGCAGTTCCAGCCTGAGGTCCGCTTTGTCGCTCATCAGCGCGCTCCATGCGGCGCGGATGCACACTTCAGCCAGGTCCGGTCCTCACGCATCAAAAACCTTTCCCTCTGGGCAAATTCATAGTTTTCCCGGCCGAGCGGATCGGCCGCAAGGCGGACGCGATAGGCCTCATAAGCGGCCAGGCTCTCGATGTTGTAGATGCCATAGGCGAGCGTGGACGAGCCTTCATGCGGGCTGAAATAACCGATCAGGTCCGCGCCGCAGCGGGGGATGGCCTCGCCCCAGTTGCGGGCGTAACGCTCGAACAGGGCCTTCCTGGCCGGGTCGATGTGATAGCGGATGATGCAGGTCAGCATGGCGGCTCCTTTTGTCTCCTGCCACGCTAGACGATTGATCGGCGGCAATGCTTCGATTAGCATCGAAGCATGATGGAAGGGCCGGACATCGCCCGGATTGCCGCGCTGATCGGCGATCCTGCACGCGCCAACATGCTGGCAGCGCTGATGAGCGGAAGGGCGCTGACGGCAAGCGAACTGGCGCGCGAGGCCGGCGTCACGGCCCAGACCGCTTCCAGCCATCTGGCCAAACTCCATGCGGGCGGGCTTGTCGGCACCCGCAAACAGGGCCGCCACAAATATTTCTCCCTCGCCACGGACGAGGTTGCGCATCTGCTTGAGAACCTGATGGGGATCGCCGCCGGTGCCGGGCACCTGCGCACACGCACCGGTCCGAAGGATCAGGCCTTGAGAAAGGCGCGGGTCTGCTACAGCCATCTGGCCGGCGATCTGGGCACGCAGCTTTATGACGGCCTCATGCGTCAGGGCGCGCTGCATCTGGACGGGAGCGGCATGGGCCTATCAGACGCGGGCGAAACGCTCATGCGCCGGTTCGGCATCGATCTCGACGCCCTGAAATCCAGACGCGCGCCGCTTTGCCGGGAATGCCTCGACTGGAGCGAACGCCGCTCGCATCTTGCCGGCAGCCTCGGGCGAGCCCTTCTCAGCCGGTTCGAGGCGGTGGGTTGGGCAAGACGCGACGCAGCCTCGCGCGCCGTGCTCTTTTCCGCTGAGGGTGAGGCGCGTTTTCGCGAAACCTTTTCCCTCCCGGCGCGCTGATCGTCCGGTTGCCCCGGATTTCCTCAGGGCGTCCCCTTGCATGGACGGGCGGCATCGGGCAGCCAGGGACATGGATCTCTTTCTGCCCGATCTTGCCGCCCTCTTCGACGCCCCGCTGCGCCGCCCGGACATGCGGGCCGAAGATGCGCTTCAAAAGGCCGGATATCGACGCATCGCCGGCACGGATGAGGCCGGACGGGGGCCGCTCTGCGGGCCGGTCGTCGCGGCGGCGGTGGTTCTCGATCCGGCTCGCCCCATCGACGGGCTCGCCGATTCCAAGATGCTGTCCGAAGGCGACCGCGACGCGCTTTTCACGCTGATCGCCGAGCGGGCGGATGTCGGCATCGCCCTTTCCTCGCCGCGCCGGATCGATGCGATGAACATTCTCCAGGCGAGCCTTGATGCCATGGCGCGGGCGGTGGCGGCGCTGCCGCATGCGGCGGATTTCGTTCTCATCGACGGCAACAGGACGCCGCAACTTGCGCAGCCTTCGGCCACGCTGGTCAAGGGCGACCAGCGCTCGGCCTCGATTGCGGCGGCCTCGATCGTTGCCAAGGTGGTGCGCGACCGGCTGATGATCCGCCTCGATGCGGCTTTTCCCGGCTATGGCCTTGCCGGCCACAAGGGCTATCCGACGGCGGCGCATCGTGCGGCGCTGGCGCGGTTGGGCCCAACGCCCCATCATCGCACAAGCTTCAAAGGCGTTTGTTCATCCTCTTGAAAGTTTTGGGAAACTTCGCCTTTACCTTGTTCCTTCACCCTTCAACCGTTCGATCTTGTTCCGCGTACGAACGGTGTAACCATGTCAAGTTCGCGTAACGGGACGGCCCTGCGCCGTCCCGTCTCCGAAACGGGCTCCCTGCCCCTCGATACCGTTCTCAACGGTGAATGCGTCTCAAGGCTCGCGACCCTGCCGCCCGGTTCGGTGGACATGGTCTTTGCCGATCCGCCCTACAATCTGCAGCTCGGCGGCGATCTGACGCGCCCTGACCAGAGCCGCGTTGATGCGGTGGATGACGACTGGGACCAGTTCGAGAGCTTTTCCGCCTATGACGAATTTACCCGAGCCTGGCTTCTCGGCTGCCGCCGCGCGCTGAAGAAGGACGGGACGCTGTGGGTTATCGGCTCCTATCACAACATCTTCCGGGTCGGCGCGATCCTTCAGGATCTCGGCTTCTGGATCCTCAACGACGTCGTCTGGCGCAAGTCCAACCCGATGCCGAATTTCCGCGGCCGGCGCTTCCAGAACGCGCATGAAACGATGATCTGGGCTTCGCGGTCGAAAGAGGCCCGCTACACCTTCAATTACGATGCGCTGAAGGCCGGCAATGACGACCTGCAAATGCGCTCCGACTGGCTGTTCCCGCTGTGCACCGGCGCCGAACGGCTGAAGGACGAGGCCGGCGACAAGCTGCACCCGACGCAAAAGCCCGAAGCGCTTCTGGCCCGCGTGATGATGGCGGCATCGAAGCCCGGAGATGTCGTGCTCGATCCCTTCTTCGGCACCGGCACCACGGGCGCCGTGGCGCGTCGGCTGCGTCGGCATTTCATCGGCATCGAGCGCGATCCGGGCTATGCCGAGGCCGCGCGCGCGCGCATCGACGCCGTCGAACCGCTGGACGATGTCTCGGTCGCGCTGATGAAGGGCAAGCGTGCCGAACCGCGCGTTGCCTTTTCCACGCTCATCGACGCCGGGCTGGTGCGCGCCGGGGAAACCTTGAGCGACAAGGCCGCCCGCTTCACCGCGACCGTGCGTGTCGACGGCACGCTTTCCTGCGCCGGGCATGAAGGCTCGATCCACAAGGTCGGGGCGCTGCTTCAGGGTCAGGAAAGCTGCAACGGCTGGACCTTCTGGCATGTCCTGCGCGAGGGAAAACCCCTTCTGATCGACGCGCTGCGCAGCGAAATCCGCAAGACCCTCGCCGCCTGACCTAGCCTGCAAGCGCGCGCGTCAGCGCCTTGCGGAAGACCGTCGGCAGGGCCTCCTTTTCGGCATCTTCGGACCAGCGCCAGCCTTCAGGCAGCGCCGCGCCAGGGATCGCGCGGGCCGCACGCACCTCCAGCGTGAGCCGGAAATGCGTGAAAACATGGACGATGCTGCCGCAGTCCCGCTCCTGCGCGATCTTTACGGGCAGTGCCGGCGGATCGGCCGGTCCTTCGGTAAAGGCGCTCGACGGCAGCCCGGTCATGCCCGAAAGAAGTCCCGTCTGCGGTCTCTTCACAACAAGAATACGCGCGTTCTCATCGCGGATGACATAGGCAACCGCCTGCCGCTCCGGCTTTTTGACTTTCGGCGCCTTCACCGGATAACGCGCACTTGCGCCCTTTGAGAACGCGGCGCAACCGGCCGATAACGGGCAGACCTCGCAGCGCGGATTGCGCGGGGTGCAAACCGTCGCGCCGAGATCCATCATCGCCTCGGCAAAGGCGCCCGGCCGATCTTGCGGCACCAGGGCGGCAACGGCGGCGCGCACAGCTTCGCGTGCGGCCGGAAGCGGTGTCTCGATCGCCCTCAGGCGGGTGACGACGCGCTCGACATTGCCGTCGACGACGGCAATCGGCTCATCGAAGGCAATCGCGGCAATCGCCGCCGATGTGTAGGCGCCAATGCCGGGGAGCGCGGCAAGTTCAGCCGCCGTCCCCGGGAAAACGCCACCGGCATCGGCCAGGATGCGGGCGGTGCGGATGAGATTGGCGCAACGCGCATAATAGCCGAGCCCCGCCCAGGCGCGGCGCACAGCGTCTTCCTCGGCATGGGCAAGGGCACGCACATCCGGCCAGGCCTCGGTGAAGCGGGCGAAATACCCCTTCACGGCGGCAACCGTCGTCTGTTGCAGCATGACCTCGGAAAGCCAGACGCGGTAGGGATCGGGGCGGTGTCCTGCAAGCCGTTCCCGCGGTGGCACCCGCCAGGGCAGATCGCGGGCGTTTTCATCGAACCAAACAAGAAGCGCCGCCGTTTCCGGCGGCGCAGTCTTCAGATCCGGCATGTGCCCTTTGGCAGGCATCGGCCTTATCAGTTGAGGCGGGCCTTCACCGTCTCGATCGACGCGTCGATGGAGGCATCGCCGGAAGCGGCAAGGCGATCCTTGAGAAGCGTCTCGGCGGCAGAGACCGCAACGTCGGCAGCCATCGCCCGCACATCGTTGACGGCCTGGGTTTCGGCCTGCGCGATCTTGGCCTCGGCCGCGGCGGTGCGGCGGGTGATCATGTCTTCCAGCGCGCGGGTCGCTTCGTCGGTCATGCGCTCGGCATCGGCCTTGGCCTTGGCGACAATGTCCTCGGCCTCGGCTTCGGCCGCCAGCTTCTTGCGACGGAAATCGGCCAGAAGGCTCTGCGCTTCCTCGCGCAGGCGGCGGGCTTCCTCGATCTCCTGACGAACCTTTGCGGCCCGGTCATCGAGCGCGGCACCGATCTTGGAGAAGACCCCGAGATAGGCCATGGCGCCGAGGAAGATGAAAAGGGCAACAGCCGCCCAGAAAGTCGGATCGTGCAGCATTACGACCTCCGTGCGGCCCAGGCGCTGGCAACGGCCTTTTCGACCGCGCCGGCATCGGCACCGGCCGAAGCAACCTGTTCAACAATGGCGGCGGCGGCATCGCGGGCAATGCCCTCGATCTCGCCCATCGCGGTGGCCCGGATGCCGGCGATCTTCTGTTCGGCGGCGGCGACCTTGTCCGCGAGCGCGGCTTCGGCGGCATGGCGCTTGTCGGCCAGGTCCGCATTCAGCGAATCACGCGTTTCGGCGGCGATCTTCTGGGCCTTGGCGCGGGCATCGGCCAGCGCCGTTTCGTAATCCTCGATCGCCTGATCGGTTTCCCGCTTCAGGCGTTCGGCCTCATCGAGATCGGACGCGATGCGATCGCGCCGCTCTTCCAGAATGCCGGCGAGGCGCGGAAGCGCGACCTTCGACAGAATGTAGTAGAGCGCACCGAAGGTGATCGCCAGCCACAGAAGCTGCGACCCGTAAAAGGTCGGATCAAAGGGCGGAAAGTTCCCACCCCCGCCGTGTTCGGCAGGCACCTGGGTTTCGGTGTGCGTTTCGGTCGACATGGCCTTCAACTCCCGCGGTGCCGCGATCCGGGTCAGGCCCACGCGGCACCCAAGCTCACATTGTCAGCTCAAGCTTTGTCGGTGATCGGAAGGATCACGCGAGCAGAAGCAGAAGCGCGACGAGCAGCGAGAAGATGCCGAGCGCTTCGGTGACGGCGAAGCCGAAAATCAGGTTGCTGAACTGACCTTTCGCAGCCGAAGGATTGCGCAGGGCGCCAGAAAGATAGTTACCGAAAATCTGGCCGAGACCGATGGCCGCGCCACCCATACCAAGGCACGCAATGCCAGCGCCAATCGCCCGTGCAGCTTCCGCTTCCATGTCACACTCCCTTGAAGAGACCAGTCAAAGATTAGATCGCGTCCGCCGGATCAATGTCCCGGATGAATCGCGTCGTTGAGATACATGCAGGTCAACACCGCGAAGACGTAGGCCTGCAGGAACGCCACCAGAAATTCCAGCGCCGTCAGGGCGATGGTCATGGCCAGTGGCAAGATGGCGCCGCCAATGCCCACCGCACCCAAGGCGGAGAGGCTGACGACGAAGCCGGCGAACACTTTCAGCGTGATGTGTCCGGCCAGCATGTTGGCGAAGAGACGGATGGACAGGCTGATCGGACGCGAGAGGAAGGAGATGATCTCGATCACCGTCACCAGCGGGATCAGATAGCCCGGCACGCCATGCGGCACGAACAGGCCGAGAAATTTCAGCCCGTGGCGCATGAAGCCATAGATCACGACCGTACCGATCACTAGCATGGCGAGCGCGAAGGTCACGATGAGATGGCTCATCACCGTGAAGAAATACGGGAACATGCCGAAGAGATTGGCGAACAGCACGAACATGAACAGCGAGAAGACCAGCGGGAAGAAGCGCATGCCTTCCGTTCCGGCGGCGTCTCGCAACATGTTGGCCACGAATTCATAGGAAATCTCGGCCATCGACTGGAGCCGGGTCGGGACCAGCCCGCGGCCGCGCGTTGCCAGGACGAGAAAGAGGGTCACCGCGGCGACGGTCGCCACCATGAACAGCGAGGAGTTGGTGAAGGAAACATCCAGCGAGCCGACTTCAATCGGCACAATCCGCGAGATCTGGAACTGATGGATCGGATCCGTCGCCACCGCTCAGCCTTCCCTATTGCTGCGAACCGTCACGCGGAACATTCCGCTTTTCCGGTTCTGCCACCATGCCCAGCGTGCGCATCACATTGATGACGCCCGCTGCAAAGCCCAAAAGCAGGAATACGATAAGCCCCCAGGGCCCGGTTCCCGCAAAGTGGTCGAGGAGATAGCCAACCCCTGCTCCCACCAAAATTCCGGCCACGAAATCCGACGACACGCGGACGACGAAACCCCAGCCCTGCGGACGTTCGCCCGCTTTTTCCTCGGAGGGTTCAGGCCTGCGACGCTTCCCGAGCTCGGCTTCCAGCCGGGAGAGGCGCTCTGCGCCGTCGTCAGCGGTTTCGGGTCCTGCCTTTTCAGGCACTCCCGGTGGCGTTTCGCTGCCGCTCAATTGCATTTCCCTTGCGAGAACGCTCCCAGCGGCGAGGGAACCAGTCACCGGAGCCTTGTTAGAGACCCTGAGGCCGGAAGAACCGGCCAACCCCCCGTTAAATTCGGCCGCACCATAGTGACGGGCCATGGCCCTGTCAAGGACGCCCTGATAGACGTCAAATTATTGATTTCAATGACTTATCGAGAGTATTGGCGGAATTGCGCACCCCCGTCTTTCGGTGGGGTCAGGCGCTCTCGCGCAGGGCCTCGGCGGCCTTCAGATCGACCGACACAAGCTGGCTGACGCCGCGCTCGGCCATGGTCACCCCGAAAAGCCGATCCATGCGGCTCATGGTGATCGGATTGTGGGTGATGACGATGAAGCGGGTCTCGGTGCGGGCGCGCATGTCATCGAGCAGCGCGCAGAACCGTTCCACATTGGCATCGTCGAGCGGGGCGTCGACCTCGTCCAGGACGCAGACTGGCGCCGGATTGGTCAAAAACACCGCAAAGATGAGCGCGATGGCCGTCAGCGCCTGCTCACCGCCCGAAAGCAGGGTGATGGTCTGCGGCTTCTTGCCGGGCGGACGGGCCAGGATGTCGAGCCCGGCTTCCAAAGGATCGTCCGAATCGACAAAGGCCAGTTCCGCCGTGCCGCCGCCAAAGAGCGTGGTGAACAGCTCCGAAAAGCGGCTGTTGACGGCCTCGAAGGCGGCGCGGAGCCGGTCGCGGCCCTCCCGGTTGAGTGCGCCGATGGCGGCGCGCAACTTGCCGACGGCGGCAATGACATCGTCGCGCTCACGGATCAGCGTGTCGCGCCGCTCGGTGGTCTCGGCGACTTCCTGCTCGGCAAGAAGATTGACCCCGCCGAAGCGGTCGCGCTCTGTGCGAAGCCGTTCCTGCCGGCGCTCCAGATC
>JAGRKQ010000049.1 GCA_020442235.1 Hyphomicrobiaceae bacterium
CCTGCGCCACCTGCGACGGCTTTTTCTACAAGGGCAAGGATGTCGTCGTGGTCGGCGGCGGCAACACCGCGGTGGAAGAGGCGCTTTATCTTTCCAAGATCGCCAGGTCGGTGACGCTCGTGCACCGGCGCGATGAACTGCGCTCGGAAAAGATCCTGCAGGACCGGCTGATGAAGACCGGCAACATCACCGTCCGCTGGAATGCCGCCATCGATGAAATCCTCGGAACCGGGGGCTTTCCCAAGGCCGTCACCGGGGTGCGCGTCAAGGACACCAAGACCGGCGAGACGAGCGAGATTGCCTGCGAGGGTGTCTTCATCGCCATCGGTCACGCCCCGGCTGTGGAGCTCTTCAAGGGCCAGCTCGACATGAAGCCCTCCGGCTATCTGTGGACGGCACCCGATTCCACCCGGACCTCGCTGACCGGCGTCTTCGCGGCGGGCGATGTGACGGACGAAACCTATCGCCAGGCGGTGACGGCTGCCGGAATGGGTTGCATGGCGGCGCTCGAAGCGGAAAGATACCTTGCAACAATCGAACAAGGCCGCGAAGCGGCCGAGTAGGACTGGCCACCCTCATGCCCCTTTCCGGACGCCCGATCGTCCATCCCGATACCGCTGCGGTGATGGACTGGGACAAGCTGCGCATCTTTCACGCCGCCGCTGAGGCGGGCAGCTTCACGCATGCCGGCGAAACCCTGGGCATGAGCCAGTCGGCGATCAGCCGTCAGGTCAGCGCGCTGGAGGCCGATCTCGGCCTGTCGCTGTTTCACCGCCATGCGCGTGGCCTGATCCTGACCGAGCAGGGCGAACTTCTTTTTCGCACCGCACGGGAAGTGCTGCTGAAGCTCCAGTCGGTGCGTTCGCGCCTGGCCGATGCCAAGGATGAGCCGGAAGGCGTCCTGAGGGTGACGACGACGCTGGGGCTCGGCTCGACCTGGCTGACGGCGCGGCTGCGCGAATTTCTCGATCTCTATCCGAAGATCCAGCTCGACCTCATTCTCGACGACGAGGAACTGGACCTGTCGATGCGCGAGGCCGATGTCGCCATCCGCCTGCGCCAGCCGACCCAGCCGGACCTCATCCAGCGCCGGCTCTTCACGGTGCATTTTCATGTCTTCGCTTCGCAGGACTACGCCAAGGAGCACGGCTTGCCGGCAACGCTCGCCGATCTCGACAACCACCGCATCCTGACCTACGGCTCGCCCTCGCCGCAGTTCCTCAAGGGCATCAATTATCTGGAGACCGCCGGCCGGCCGGACAACGCCCCGCGCGCGCCGGCCCTGCGGATCAACAACGTCTATGGCCTCAGGAAAGCGGTGCTGCGCGGCATCGGCATCGCCCTGTTGCCCGACTACATCATCGAGCAGGATCGTGCGCTCGTTCAGGCCCCGCTGGAAGCGGACCTGCCAAGCTTCGACACGTTCTTTGCCTATCCGGAAGAGTTGAAGAACACCGCGAAAGTGAGCGTTTTCAGGGATTTCCTGATCGCCAATGCCCGCCGCTGGACCTATTAGCGCCTGCTGCAATGCACAAATCATCTGCGCCCGGCATAGCTGCTATGCAGCATTCTGCCTTGTTTTAAGGCACTCAAACCGTCACTTCCCGAAATGACACGGATGATCGTGTTCGTCACATCCTCCCCCGACGAACATCCTTCCGCTGTTCCCCTCATCGGACCCCCGCCTTGTGCGGGTGTGGTCCTGACTTCAAGACCGGAAAGGCCTCGGCCCTTCCGGTCTTTTTTCTTGATGCCTGAAAAGATTTGAACGCTCACATGAAGAGCGACCGGGCATCCATGCCGTCGTAAAGACTGCCGATCTCGGCGCCATAGCCGTTGAAGACCTGTGTCGGAATGCGTTCCTGGGTGCCGAGCACACGCTCTGTCGCCTGGCTCCAGCGCGGATGCGCCACCTGCGGGTGAACATTGGCCCAGAAGCCATACTCGGCGCCGTTGATCGTCTCCCAGAAGGTTGCGGGACGCTCTTCGGTGAAGGTGAAGCGCACGATCGACTTGATCGACTTGAAGCCGTATTTCCATGGGCAGATCAGCCGGATCGGCGCGCCGTTCTGATTGGGCATGGCGTCGCCGTAAAGACCGGTCGCCATGATTGTCAGCGGGTGCATCGCCTCGTCCAAGCGCA
>JAGRKQ010000274.1 GCA_020442235.1 Hyphomicrobiaceae bacterium
CCTCGTCGGCCTGCTCAACACGCTCCTGGTGGCCGCCGTCGGCATCGTGCTGGCGACCCTCCTCGGCTTCGTCGCCGGCATCGCGCGCCTGTCGAAGAACCCGCTCCTGTCCGGGATCGCGGCAGCCTACGTCGAGACGCTGCGCAACATCCCGCTGCTGCTCCAGATCTTCTTCTGGTATTTTGCGGTTCTGCGCGCCGTGCCGGAACGTCGCGACAAGGTCTCGCTGTTCGACACCTTCCACCTCAACATTTCCGGCTTCTATTTTCCCAAGCCCGTCTTTGCCGAAGGCTCGGGTGTGGTTCTTGCCGGTTTTGCGGCTGCGATCATCGCCTCCTTCGTGCTTGGATCCTGGGCCAAGAAGCGCCAGATGTCGACCGGACAGCAGTTCCCGGTCTTCAAGGCTTCGCTGGCGATGATCTTCGGCATTCCGCTGGTGCTCTATTTCATCATGGGCATGCCGATTTCGCTGGAGCATCCGGTTTTCGTCTCTGACGGTCCGGTCTTCCGTCGCGGCTTCACCACCGGTGTCGGCGGCGTGCTGATCCCGGAATTCCTGGCGCTGCTCTTTGCGCTCTCGCTTTATACGGCGTCCTTCATCGCCGAAATCGTGCGCGCCGGCATTCTGGCCGTCAGTCACGGTCAGACCGAGGCGGCCTATGCGCTTGGCCTGCGGTCGGGCCCGACGTTGCGTCTCGTGGTCATCCCGCAGGCGATGCGAGTGATCATTCCGCCGCTGACGAGCCAGTATCTGAACCTGACAAAGAACTCCTCGCTCGCCGTTGCGATCGCCTATCCCGACCTCGTGTCGGTTGGCGGCACGACGCTGAACCAGACGGGGCAGGCCATCGAGATCGTCTCGGTCTGGATGGTTGTCTATCTGTCCCTGTCGGTCCTGACCTCGGGCTTCATGAACTGGTACAACAAGCGCATGGCGCTGGTTGAGCGATAGGGGACAAGGCCATGACCGAACGAACCTACGCTTATGTCCGCAGCGAGATGCTCAAGGCCCAACCGGCCCCGGCCAACACCCGTGGCTTGATGGGCTGGGCGCGGGAGAACCTGTTCTCTTCGCCCCTCAGCATCGTGCTCAGTGCCCTGGGTGCGCTTCTGGCCGCCTGGGTGATCTGGACGATCCTCAACTTTGGCGTTTTCAACGCCATCTGGACGGGATCCTCCGGGGCGGACTGCCGCACCGGCGTGCAGAACGGCAACCTGCCGGACGGCATTCATGTCGGGGCCTGCTGGCCTTATGTCGGCGCCTATTTCGACAGCTTCATCTATGGCCGTTATCCGGTCCTGGAGCGCTGGCGGGTCGACATCTTCTTTTTGCTGACGGCGATCTCGACTGCCTGGGTGCTGATTCCCAAGGCTCCGGCCAAGGCGCTGGGCGGCGTCTTCTTCCTCGTCATCTATCCGGTTGCTTCGGTCATTCTTCTGACCGGCGGCAATCTGGATCTTGGCCTTGCGAGCTGGATTTTCTGGGCGCTCGTCACCGGCCTGATGACGCTGATCGCGCTGCTTCCGGTGTTTGCCGGCGAGGAAAGCATCGCCGACCGGGCGGTGCCCCTGCGCAATGCCGCCATCATCGGCGCCGGGCTGGCGGCGATCCTGTTCCTGTTCAGCTTCGACTTCGGGCTTTCCCGTGTCGAGACGCCGCAATGGGGCGGGCTTCTGGTGACGCTGGTGATCGCCATCACCGGCATCGTCGCCTCGCTTCCGATCGGCATTCTCTTTGCCCTCGGACGGCGCTCGCAGATGCCGGCGATCCGGCTCATCTCGGTGATCTTCATCGAGTTCTGGCGCGGCGTGCCGCTGATCACCGTGCTCTTCATGTCTTCGGTGATGCTGCCGCTGTTCCTG
>JAGRKQ010000275.1 GCA_020442235.1 Hyphomicrobiaceae bacterium
GGCTCGTCGGCGATCACCAGCGCCGGCTCCGGGGCGAGCGCCCGTGCGACCGCAACGCGCTGCTGTTCGCCGCCGGAAAGTTCGCCCGGATAGTGATCGAGCCGCGCACCGAGGCCGACGAGGTCCAGTTCGCGCCGGGCCCGTTCGCGCGCGTCCTTGAGACCGGCAAGTTCCAGCGGCACGGCGACATTTTCCAGCGCCGTCATGGTGGCGATCAGATGAAAGGCCTGGAAGACGATGCCGACATTGCGGCCACGAAAGGCGGCAAGATCGTCCTCTCCGAGCGCGGTCAGCTCCGTGCCCCGGATTGTCACCGTGCCGCGATCCGGCGCTTCCAGCCCGGCGAGCACCATCAACAGCGTCGTCTTGCCCGAACCGGACGGACCGACAAGGCCGATGCTTTCGCCGGCAGCGACATCCAGCGCCGCGCCCTTCAGGATCTCGACGCGGCTGCGCCCCGAGCCGAGCGCCAGATGGACGTCCTTCAGGCTGACGATGCTGGTCATGGAAAAAACGCCACCTATCTATGAGAGGCCGCCGGGCAGCACTCCTGGTCAGGACTGCGGCGGCCGAAGAATTGTCTTTCACCGGATTTAGGATCGCGCCGGCATGTTTCAAAGCCTTCCGAGGCCCCGAAGTGGAACCGGACACCAGACCGGGCGGGCGGGTGCGCGGATCCTCGCCCTTTTCACCGGGCTCATGGCCCTCGTTTTCAGCGCAGCCTTCACCGCCCCCGCCCACGCGCAAACCCTGCGCATTGTCGCCCTCGGCGACAGCCTGACGGCGGGCTACGGCCTTGCGGCGGACGAAGGCTTCACCGACCGGCTGGAAGCGGCCCTGCGCGCTTCCGGTCACGATGTCGTGATCGTCAATGCCGGCGTTTCCGGCGACACCGCGACCGGCGGGGCCGAGCGGCTCGACTGGACGCTGGCCGAAGGCGCCGATGCGGTCATCGTCGAACTTGGCGCCAATGATGCGCTGCGCGGCGTCGATCCGGCGGTGACCGAGGCCGCGCTGCGGCGCATTCTGGCGGCCCTTGCCGAGCGCGGCACCCCGGTGCTTCTGGCCGGCATGCGCGCGCCGCCGAACATGGGCGCCGACTATGCCGCCCGCTTCGACGCGCTCTATCCGCGCCTTGCGGCGGCCTTCGACGTCGTCTTCTACCCGTTCTTTCTCGACGGCGTTGCCGGCAACCCCGCCCTCAATCAGGGCGATGCCATGCACCCGACGTCGGAGGGGGTTGACGTGATCGTCGCCGGCATCCTTCCCTTTGCCGAAGAGCTTGTGTCCCGCATCGCGGCGCGCTGACGCCCATCCCAACAAACAGGATCATCCATGGAACGCCGACCCCTTGGCCAGAGCGGCCTCACCGTGCCCGTCATCTGCCTCGGCACCATGACCTGGGGCGAACAGAACACCGAGGCCGAAGGCTTTGAGCAGATGGACTACGCGCTCGATCAGGGCGTCGACTTCTTCGACACCGCCGAGCTTTACGCCATCCCGCCGAAGCCGGACACGCAAGGGCGCACCGAGGAAATCATCGGCGGCTGGTTTGCCGCGCGCAAGAACCGCGACAAGGTCATTCTCGCCACCAAGGCGATCGGGCGCTCCGACATGACCTGGTTCCGCAAGGACGGCGCGCCCGGCCGCCCGACCCGCGCGCAGATTCGCGAGGCGGTAGACGGCTCGCTGAAGCGCCTCAAGACCGATTACATCGACCTCTATCAGCTGCACTGGCCGGGCCGGCCGGTTTCGCAGTTCGGCGCCAACCCGGTGATCTATGCCCATCCCGACGGCGACGGGGTCGCCATCGAGGAGACCTTCGACGCCTTCGCCGAACTCGTTGGCGAAGGCAAGATCCGCCACATCGGCATTTCCAACGAGAGCGCCTGGGGCACCATGCGCTGGCTGGAAATCGCATCCCGCAAGGCCGGGCCACGCATCGTCACCATCCAGAACGCCTATCACCTCGCCAACCGCACCTATGAGACGGCGCTGGCGGAAATCGGCCTGCGCGAAAAGGTCGGGCTTCTCGCCTATTCGCCGCTGGCGCAGGGGTTTTTGACCGGCAAATATCGCGGCGGCGCCCGCCCGGCCGGTTCGCGCATGGCGCTGTTCGACCGCGGCCAGCGCTACGAGATGCCAGGCGCGGAAGCGGCCTATGAGGCCTATTTCAAGCTGGCGGAACGTTTTGGCCTCGACCCGGCGCAGATGGCGATCCGCTTCGTCACCGCGCGGCCCTTCGTCACCTCCGCGATCATCGGCGCGACCTCGATGGCCCAGCTTGAAACCGACATCGCCGCCGCCCGCCTCGACTGGACGGCGGAGCTGGAAGCGGCCGTCGACGCCGTGCAGCTGGTGCACACCAACCCGTGCCCGTGAGAGGACCTTTTCGCGCACATTGAGTGAGCGCAGCGAAGCGCAAGACTTGGGATCACGAAAAAGCCCGGCGCCTTTTCGGGAATTCTTTTCGCGCACGGCGAGTTCGCTTTGCTCATCGCCTCCGCGAGGGCGGCGCATAAGC
>JAGRKQ010000276.1 GCA_020442235.1 Hyphomicrobiaceae bacterium
GATCCGCATGTGCGCCATCGCGGCACCATCGGCGGGTCTGTCGCCAACAACGATCCGGCGGCAGATTATCCGGCGGGCGTTCTGGCGCTCGGCGCGAAGGTGCGGACCTCGAAGCGTGAGATCGCGGCGGATGCGTTCTTCCAGGGCCTGTTCACGACGGCGCTGGAGGATGACGAGATCATCACCGCCTTCGTGTTCCCCGTTCCGAAGCGCTCCGCCTATGCCAAGTTCGCCAACCCGGCATCGCGCTATGCCATCGCCGGCGTCTTCGTCGCCGAGACCGGATCGGGCATGCGCGTCGCCGTCACCGGTGCCGGGCAGGACGGCGTGTTCCGTTCGTCCGAACTGGAAGCGGCGGCGGTTTCGGGCTCGGTCGATGGTGTCGCGCTCGATGCCGGCATGATGAATGCCGATATCCACGCCTCGGCGGAATATCGCGCGCATCTTGTGACGGTGATGGCGAAACGGGCGCTGGCAGCCCTCGCCTGATCGGTCGAATACACGCAAAAGCAAGGCGGGGTTTTCGGGCCCCGCCTTTTTGCTGTGCTGCAAGATTGACAGCCTTCAGGGAGAACAGCACTCTCCCTTCGTATAAGTGCCGAAATAGATGCCCTTGAGGCTGGCACATCAGGAAACGTCATGCCGGTAAGCCGGCCCAGAGGGTTTTATGGATCTGTCATCGCCCGATGTTCAGTCTGGCAGCTATGCAGCCGCTTCATCCTTAGAGAGCGGAGCGGAAGGCGCCGACGAGTTTCTGGCGCTCGCTGCGTCCGCTGGCCTCTCCGAGCCGCCTGCGCCACCCGCCAGCATCGTGACCGTTCGCAAGGGCGATACGCTTTGGTCGATTGCCGGCGGCGACATGACCCGCATCGGCCAGATCATGGAAGCAAACGGGCTGACCGATTCCTGGATCTATCCGGGCGAGACGCTGATGGTGCCGCAAAAGGCCCGCTTCAGCGCCGAGGAAAAACGGCATTATCAGGCAATCGCCCAGGCAGTCTTCGATGTCGACAATGCGCGCCTTGCCGATCTTGGCATTGCCGTTCCGGGCGGTCCGGAAGTTGACGAACCGCGTCTGCGCCCCGCTGTCGAGCCCGAAATCGAGGTGCTGGCCGAGGCGGAAGAAGCCCCGGCTGTCGCTGAGCCCGAGAGTGACGGGCCGCAGGAACAGGCCGCTGCAGAGGAGCCGGAAGCGCCGCAGGCTGGCGAGCCAAGCCTTTATGATCTTACCGCCTCTGCCGAGCCGGACGGGACCGCAGCCAGTCCAACGGTAGAGACGGCTGAAGACGAGACGGCAAGCGCTGCACTGCCTTTGGTGGAGGCCGAAGAGACGGGCGAGGCCAAGCAGGCCCAGGCTGAAGCGGCCCAGCTTGAAGCGGTCGAAGAAGCATCGCCCTTCATGAGCTTCCTGGAAGATCTTGGCGATCTCGGTAAACCGATTGCCTATGGCGTCGGAGCGACCTTCTCGCCCGCGCTTGCCAAGACCAGCCTCGGGTCCAAGGCAATCGGTGCGACACAATCGATGATCATGCCGGAGACGGGGGGCAAGACGCCGCCGGAATGGACGACGCGGCTCGGTGGCGGGTTTTTTGCCCTG
>JAGRKQ010000050.1 GCA_020442235.1 Hyphomicrobiaceae bacterium
GGCCATCTGGTGCGCGAGATCGATGCGCTGGACGGCGTGATGGGGCGCATGGCGGATGCGGCCGGCATCCAGTTCCGGCTGCTCAACCGGCGCAAGGGCGCTGCGGTGCGCGGTCCGCGGGCACAGGCCGACCGCAAGCTTTATCGCCGGGCGATGCAGGCCGAACTTGCCGGCACGGCGCATCTGAGGATCCTTGAAGGCGAGGTTGCCGATCTTGCGGTCGAGGGGCGCCGCGTCACAGGCGTGGTTCTGGCCGATGGGCGAAAGATCACCTGCGCTTCGGTCGTCATCACGACGGGCACGTTTCTCAACGGGCTCATTCACATCGGCGAGACCAGCTTTCCGGCGGGCCGGATGGGAGAGAACCCGGCGCGGGCACTGGCTGCGCGGCTGGCCGCGCTCGGCCTCTCGATGGGGCGCCTCAAGACGGGGACGCCGCCACGTCTCGATGGGCGTACGATTGACTGGAACGTGCTGGAGATGCAGCCGGGCGATGACGAGCCGGTTCCCTTTTCTTTCCTGACGTCGCGGATCGACACGCCGCAGATCGCCTGCGGCATCACCCGCACGACCGCCGAGACCCACCGCGTCATTGAGGCCAATCTTGGCCGGTCGGCGATGTATTCGGGTCGGATCGAAAGTCGCGGCCCGCGCTATTGCCCGTCGATCGAAGACAAGATCGTGCGGTTTGCCGATCGCGAATCGCATCAGGTGTTTCTGGAGCCGGAAGGGCTTGACGATCCGACCGTCTATCCGAACGGGATTTCAACCTCGCTGCCGGAAGATGTGCAGAAGGCGATCATTGCGTCCATGCCGGGCCTTTCCGGGACGCGCATTCTGCGGCCGGGCTATGCCATCGAATATGATCACATCGATCCGCGCGAACTCGATTCGGGCCTGAAACTGAAGGCCCTCGACGGGCTGTTCTTTGCCGGGCAGATCAACGGCACGACGGGTTATGAGGAAGCGGCGGCGCAGGGCCTTGTGGCTGGCCTGAATGCAGCGCGTGTGGCCGGCGGTCAGGAGCCGGCCCGATTCGGACGCGAAACGAGCTATATCGGGGTGATGGTCGACGATCTGGTGACGCGCGGCATCACCGAGCCCTATCGCATGTTCACCTCGCGGGCGGAGTTCCGGCTGGCGCTGCGTTCCGACAATGCCGATCAGCGCCTGACGCCGGTTGGCGAAAGGCTGGGGATTGTCGGTTCACGGCGGGCTGCACGCTATGCGGAAAAGGCAAAAGCGGTCGACGTGCTGCGCCAACGCATGAAAGCGCTGACGATCACACCCAATGCGGCTTGCGATGCCGGCTTCACCGTCAATCGCGATGGCCAAAGGCGCAGTGCTTTTCAGCTTCTTTCTTTTCCCGAGACGGGCTTTGACGACATTGTCCGCCTGTGGCCGGAACTCGAATCGGAACCGCAATGGTTGCGCGAGCAGATCGGGATCGAGGCGGTCTATGATGTTTATCTCGACCGGATGAAGGAGGATGCGGCCCGGCTTTTGCGCGATGAGGCGGTGCGGCTTCCAAATGATCTCGATTATCGCGGGCTCAGCGGGCTTTCCAACGAGTTGCGCGGGCGGCTGGAGAGGGTGCGACCGGCAACGCTGGGGCAGGCATCGCGCATCGAGGGGATGACCCCGGCGGCGCTGACGCTGCTTCTTGCCGCGGCAAAGGGTTTGCGCCATGCCGGCAAGGATGAGACTGCGGCGTGACCCGGCCCGGCAACCGATTCAGCGACGAAACGATCACGGCGGCGCTTCGCCCCTTTGCTGTTTCACGTGAAACACGCGGCGGGCTCGAGCGCTATGTCGAGACGCTTCTGGCCTGGCAGGATCGCACCAATCTCGTCGCGCCCTCGACCCTTGACGATCTCTGGCAGCGCCATGTCGCTGACAGTCTGGCACTGACGCCCTTTCTGCCGCCCTGCCGGGTGCTGGATCTCGGCAGCGGCGGCGGCTTTCCCGGCATCGTGCTGGCGGTTCTGTGGCGCGGCGAGCCTCAGGCGCATGTAACGATGGTGGAATCGCTTGCCCGCAAGACGGCCTTCCTGCGCCGGGCGCTGCGTGAGACCGGCGGCAATGGCACGGTGCTCGACCGGCGCATCGAAACGCTCGATCCGGCAGAAACCGGGCCGGTGGATTGCGTCACGGCGCGGGCTCTCGCCGATCTTCCGACGCTCTGCGCGCTTGCCGCCCCGTTCCTGGAGCGCGGGGCGCGGGCGCTTTTCCACAAAGGCGCCGATGTCGACCGGGAGATTGCGGATGTTCCTCCCGCGTTGCGGAAATCTCTGGTAAAGCATCCGCATCCGATCTTTTCCGGCAGCGTCATCGTCGAGATCCAGCCGATGGCCGCTGCCCGAGACTGAAGGCCTGAACTTCATGAGCCTGTTACCCCCGCTTCCCCGGGTCATTGCGGTCGCCAACCAGAAGGGCGGTGTCGNGGCAAGACGACGACGGCGATCAACCTCGGCACGGCGCTGGCCGCCATCGGCGAGGAGGTGGCCATCCTGGACATCGACGGTCAGGGCAATGCCTCGACCGGGCTCGGTATCCCGCAGGCCAAGCGGTCGCTGACGACCTATGATGTCCTGACCGGCGAGGCGAGCCTTGATCAGGCGCTGGTCGATACGGCCGTGCCCAACCTTTCCATCGCGCCGGCAACGGTCGATCTTGCCAGCGCCGAGCTGGAACTGGCGCAGGGCGACGACCGGGCGCTGAGGCTGCGCAAGGCGATTGCCGGGCTGACATCGCGCCGGCCCACCTATGTCCTCATCGACTGTCCGCCGGCGCTCAACCTCTTGACGGTCAACGCCATGGCGGCGTCGCATGCCGTTCTGGTGCCGCTGCAATGCGAGTTTTTCGCGCTGGAAGGGCT
>JAGRKQ010000277.1 GCA_020442235.1 Hyphomicrobiaceae bacterium
CACGGTGTTTCGTCACTCCATCACCCGCACGGTGACGGAAATGGACAACATCCTGTTCTCCAGCCTGACCCACAATCCGCAGAAGCTGCACCTCGACCGCCACTTCTGCGAGACCGAGACCGAGTTCGGCCAGCCGCTGATGAACAGCCTGTTCACGCTCGGGCTGATGATCGGCATTTCCGTCAACGACACCACCCACGGAACGACCATCGCCAATCTGGGCATGAGCGAGGTGCGCTTTCCCAACCCGCTCTTCCAGGGCGACACGGTGCGCGTCGAAACCGAGGTCATCGAGAAGCGGGAATCGAAATCGCGCCCCGATGCCGGCATCGTCACCTTCGAGCACCGCACCTACAAGCAGACGGGCGAGCTTGTCGCGATCTGTCGCCGCCAGGCCTTCATGCGCCGCGATCCGGCCCTTGGCGCGGAGCAGGGCTGATGCGGTCCTGGCTCTTCGTCCCCGCCGACCGGCCGGAACGATTCTCGAAGGCGATTGCCACCGGCGCGGACGCCATCATCGTCGACCTTGAGGATTCCGTGGCCGCCGAGGCCAAGGACGCCGCCCGCCGCATCGTTGCCGAAGAACTGGCCGGGCTCGACCGCGCCGGCGCTGCGCTTTACGTGCGCCTCAACCCTTTCGCCACCGGCCGGCTCGAGGAGGATGCCGCCGCCGCGATCCGGGCACGGCCGGACGGCGTGGTTCTGCCCAAGGCCGAAACCGGCGCCGACGTTGCCCGCCTCGACCAGCTTTTGCGGGTGCTGGAAGCCGAAGAGGGATTGGCCGATGGCGTCACCCGCATTCTGGCGATCGCGACCGAGACACCCAGGGCCGTGTTCGGTCTCGGCAGCTATGAAGACGCTTCGCCGCGCCTGTCCGCCCTCGCCTGGGGGGCGGAGGATCTTTCCGCCGTTCTGGGTGTCGAAGGCTGGCGCGATGCTGCGGGCACGCCCTTCCCGCCCTACCGGCTGGTGCGCAATCTGGCGCTCTTCGGCGCGCATGCGGCCAGCGTCGATCCCATCGACACGGTCTACACCAATGTGCGCGATCTCGATGGCCTCAGGGCCGAGGCCGAAGCCTCGGCGCGTGACGGCTTTGCCGGCAAGCTGGCAATTCACCCCGCGCAGGTATCCGTGATCAACGAGGCCTTCACCCCCAAGCCCGCGGCGGTCGATCGCGCCCGCAGGATCATCGCCGCGCTCGATGCCTCGGGTCGCGGCGCGGCCTTGTTCGAAGGCGAAATGATCGACCTGCCGCACCGCATCCGTGCGAACGCCGTTCTGGCGCGCGCAAAACGGGCCGGAATCCTCTGAGACGGAAACGCCTCAGACGCGCGGTCGCCCCATCTGGAACAGGGTGTCGGCGACCGCGTAGTCCATATAGCCGCAGCGCGCCAGAAGCCCGGCCCGCGCGGTGTCGAACCGTCCGCCGATCATGAAGGCCTCGTCGATGTGCACGGCGACGACCTCGCCAAAGACGACGTGGTTGCCGGTTTCCTGCCCCAAGCGATCAGACAGGGGAAACTGGCGCACCGCCACGCATTCCAGCGCCGCCGGAATGCCTTTGACGCGCGGCGGGGCGACCTTCATCGACGCCTCCGCCTCAAGCCCGGCGGCCTCGAACTCGTTCACATCGGGCGGAAAGGGCGCGGAGGTGGCGTTCATGGCTTCCGCGAAGGCCTTGCCGACGATGTTGCAGACGAATTCTCCCGTCTCGGCGATGTTGCCGACGCTGTCTTTCCAGCCTGTGGAGGAAAACATCACCATCGGCGGGCGGTCGCCCACGGCGTTGAAATAGCTGTAGGGCGCCAGATTGACCGCGCCGGAAGCCGAAAGCGTGGAGATCCAGCCGATCGGGCGCGGCGCCACCAGCGCCTTGAAGGGATCATGGGCAAAAGGGTGCCCCTTCGCCGGCTCGTAGGAAATCACGCCGGCGTCTCCCCGAAGACGGTAAGCACATCGCCGACGCTGACACGCGGGCGCTCCACCGGCGCTTCCTGCGGCGTGCCGATGTGCAGGAAGGCGGCGATGGTCTCGCCCTCCTCCAGCCCGAGATGGGCATGGACTTTGGGATCGAAGGCCGCCCAGCCGGTGAGCCATTGCGCGGAAAAGCCGAGCGCATGTGCCGCCAGCATGGCGTTCATCACCGATGCCCCGACCGAGTAATGCTGCTCGATGCGCGGAATCTTGACGTGATCGCGGGTGCGGTCGATGGCCACGAGGATGGACGGAGCGAAGGAAAAGGCCGTGCGCTCCTTTTCCGCGATCTGTGCATCGAGCGGCCCGTCGCGCGCCTCGCGCAGGCTGAGGCAGAACGCACCCAGCGCATCGCGCTGATCGCCCTCGACCAGAATGTAGCGCCAGGGGGCGAGCTTGCCGTGATCGGGCACCCGAAGGGCTGCGGCGACGATGGTTTCGATGTCGCCACGCACCGGGCCCGGAAGGCCGAGCCCGCGCGAAGGCACGGTCCGGCGCGTGGTCAGAAGATCAAGGATGGAATGCGGGGAATCTGTCTCTGTCATCGCCCGACGGAAGGCCGCATAAGGGCTTCTGTCAACAAGCAAGGCCACATCTTTGATGCAAAGCCTTGAAATGCCCCCCCAGGCTCTGACACATCACAAGAGTGCGGTCGTGAGGAGAACGAACAAGGTGGCATGGCGCTGGAAGGCTCTGGCGGCGCTTGTGGGCATGGTGATGCTCGGCGCGGCCGACATCGGCACGGCTTCGGCGCAGACGCGCAATGCGCGCGACGATGGCCCCGTGCCCGGCGCGGTCGTGACCACGCCCCAGCCGGCCGCCACGCCGGAACCGGCAACCGAACCTGAAACGACGCCGGAACCAGCAGCCCCCGCCCGTCAGGTCACGACGCGGCGAACCCCCTATCTGGCGCCGCCGCCTCTGCCCGATCCACGCTTTTCCGATCAGGGCTTGCGGCGCCCTCCGGCAACGCCGGCGGAAATTCCGCCCACGGACGACGGACCGCCAACACCGCCACCCGGAGCGCCAGCAGCCGGCGCACCGGCAACGATTGCGGCTCCGCCTGCCGGAGCCACCCCGACACTGACACCGCCTGCGGCCGGAACCGCGCCGGTTGATCTCATCCCCGGCGGAGCCCCCGTTGCCATCACGCCCCCGGCCGAGACCGCGCCGCCGGTTCCCGTCGATGCCGACCCCGTCGCTGTCACGCTGACGGCCCGGCTTCTCGATGGCGGCGAGGCGATCCCGTCGGGCATGTCATGGCGGGTCTACGAGCTTTCAGCCGAAGGCATCAGCGAAGACAATCTGGTGCTTCAGGCCGCAGGCGGTCCGATCACGACGAATCTCGTGCCCGGCAATTACATGCTGCACGCAAGCTATGGCCGGGCCTTCGTCACCCGGCCGCTGACCGTGGTGCCGGATACGCCCGCCACAATCGACATCGTCATGAACGCCGGCGGGCTTTTGCTGCGCGCGGCCATCGATACCGAAACGCCGCTGCCGCCCGGAGAAGTGCGTTACGAAATCCGCGCCGACGATCCCGAACGTCCCGGCCACCGCCGCCTCGTGGTCGACGATGTCGGCGATGGCGAGGTCATTGCTCTTGTCGAGGGCATCTATCACGTGGTCAGCCGCTACGGTGACGCCAACGCCATCGTGCGCGCGGATCTGCGCGTCGAAGCCGGCCAGCTGACCGAGGCGGTGATCTACCACAACGCCGCCGAGGTGACGCTGAAGCTCGTGTCCGAGCCGAACGGCGAGGCGCTGGCCAACACCACCTGGACGATCCTGACGCCCGGCGGCGACACCGTGCGCGATTTCGTCGGCGCCTTCCCGACGCTGGTTCTGGCCGAGGGCGAATACACCGCCATCGCCCGCCACGACGGACGCATCTTCAATCGCGATTTCCAGGTGGTCGGCGGCCTCAACCGCGAGATCGAGGTGGTCGCCCAGTAACGGGCGACCACGTCAATGATCGGCAGATCAGGCGCTGGCGCGCGCCGCCTTCTCCGCTTCGCGGCGAAGCACATCCGGGGCCGTCGCCTCAGCCGTCAGCGCGGCCACCGCGTCTTCCAGCGTCAGCGAGGCCTGATCCTTGGAGCCGAGCCGGCGCATGTTGACCGTGCCCTCCTCCGCTTCCCGCCGCCCGGCGACGAGAATGACCGGAACCTTGGCGAGGCTGTGTTCGCGGACCTTGTAGTTGAT
>JAGRKQ010000051.1:0-9692 GCA_020442235.1 Hyphomicrobiaceae bacterium
CATCTTGTTGTGGCCCTTCAGGATGGTCGGCTGGACATAGTAGCCGCCCGAAAGCTCGCCGCCGTGATTGGCCGCGCCGCCGCCGGTCAGGACTTCCGCGCCCTCCTTCCGGCCGATGTCGAGATAGGAAAGGATCTTTTCCTTCTGCTCGGAGGAGGCCTGCGCGCCGATCATGGTCGCCGCATCGCGCGGGTCGCCCTGGACGATCGCCTCGGTGCGGGCGATCGCCCGCTCCATGAAGCGCTCATAGATGTCTTCCTGAACGAGCGCGCGCGACGGGCAGGTGCAAACCTCGCCCTGATTGAGCGCGAACATCACGAAGCCCTCGATCGCCTTGTCGAAGAAGGCGTCATCCTCGCGCGCGACATCGGAGAAGAAGATGTTCGGCGACTTGCCGCCCAGCTCCAGCGTCACCGGAATGAGGTTTTCCGAGGCATACTGCATGATCAGGCGACCGGTCGTCGTCTCGCCGGTGAAGGCGATCTTGGCGATGCGGTTGGACGAAGCCAGCGGCTTGCCCGCTTCCAGGCCGAAACCATTGACGATGTTGAGAACGCCGGGGGGCAGAAGATCGGCGATCAGCTCGGCGAGCACCATGATCGAGGCCGGGGTCTGCTCGGCCGGCTTCAGGACGACGCAGTTGCCGGCGGCGAGCGCCGGGGCGAGCTTCCAGCAGGCCATCAGCAGCGGGAAATTCCACGGAATGATCTGGCCGACGACGCCCAGCGGCTCGTGGAAGTGATAGGCGATGGTGTCGTCGTCGATTTCCGAAAGGCTGCCTTCCTGCGCACGCACGCAGCCGGCAAAATAGCGGAAATGGTCGATCGCCAGCGGCAGGTCGGCGGCGCGGGTCTCGCGGATCGGCTTGCCGTTGTCCCAGGTCTCAGCGACGGCGAGCAGCTCCAGATTGGCTTCCATGCGGTCGGCGATGCGCGACAGGATAAGGGCGCGCTCGGCCGGGGCGGTGCGGCCCCAGGCGTCCTTCGCCGCATGGGCGGCATCGAGCGCCGCTTCGATGTCGGAGGCGTCCGAACGGGCGATCTCGCCGATGGCGCCGCCGGTCAGCGGCGTGGTGTTGGTGAAGTACTTGCCGGCTTTGGGAGCCTGGAACGTGCCGTTGATGAAGTTGTCGTAGCGGGTGCGGAACGGCGCGGTCATCACGCCTTTGAATTCGCCCTGATGGTAGGTCATCACTTTCCTCCTGGTCGGGGCCGCTTTTGGGCGGGCGGCCTGGGAGGAACGGTGTCGGGGGTTCCCGGTTTGCGAAAGCGGGGCCGAACAGGCAGGTGCGCCGAACTGTCTCACCGATGAGACAGAATCCTGCGCAAAGCCATTGTGCAGCGCAACAATAAGACGGGATCAGACGTCAAGGCCAAGGCTTGCCGCCTTGCGGTAGAAGGTCGCCCTGGAAATGCCGAGATCGCGCGCGGCAGCGCTGACATTGCCGCCCGAGCGCATCAGTGCGCGGGTCATCTCGGCCCGTTGGGCGGCCTGAAGGCCGGTTTCGCCGGCGCTGCCGAGCACATCGGCGGCCGGCAAGCGGCCGAACTGATCCGGGTCCAGCCCCAGCCTTTTGCGCGCAGCGCGGGTGGCGCCGATGACGAGATCGTCGCGATTGACGGCCAGCAGCATCATCGCCCCGCCGCCAGCCGCCTCGTCGCTTGCCGCCGAGACGATGCGCGCGCCGGAAAAGGTGTCGCGGAAGAGATCGGCCTCGATGCGATGGGCGGCGTCCTGCACGGTCAGGGCGATGAAGCGGGCATAGGCCTCGCTCATGTCGTCGCGGGCGGAGGACACGTCGATGACGCCGGCAAGCTCGCCGCTGGCGCCGAAGACGGGCGCGCCCATGCAGGTGAGCGCGGTGTTGCGGGTGCGGAAATGCTGGTCGCGGTGGACGATGACCGGGCGCGCCTCGGCAACGCANNGTGCCGATGCCGTTGGTGCCCTCGCGGCGCTCGCTCCAGTCCGCGCCCTGCACGAGCCCCGTTCCGGTGAAATAGGCGCGATCCCCGGCGCGCACGCGCTCTTCCAGGATCAGCCCTGCGGCATCGGTCAGAAGCACCGTGCAGCCCGCCTCGCCGGCGGCACGGGCAAGCCGGTCGAGGATCGGCGCGGCAACACTGAGCAAACGCCCGGAAGCCTCGCGCCGCGCCCGGATGGTCGCCTGCTCCAGCCGCATGCAATCGGCGCCGGTTGCCGGATCGATCCTGTGATTGATCAGCGAACGGCGCCAGGAAGCGGCAAAAGGATCCTGTCCGCTGACGGCCTTCGCCTCGGCGACGGCGCGCACGCGGTCCGCATGATCATGGGCGTTCGGGTCGCGGGCGACCGGTGCCTTCCCGGTGAACAAAGCCAAAAGCCTCCCTGCTTTCCGGCTTGCATGAACAGCGCTCTTGCGGCGCCTGTGTCCCCTGAAGATACGCCAGAACCGGAAAAGGGCAAATCCGGCCTTCGACGGGGATGGAATGATCCCGGTCCGGATTCCCGCGAACCAAGGGCGGGCATGACAGAGTTTCCCAATGGTCCCAAATCTTGCGCCTCGCTCACGGGTGTTCGCTCAACGTGCGATTTGTGACGCCCCCCTCTCATCCGTCATTCCCGGGCCTGACCTGAAAATCCAGGAAGACTTTCCGGCAGCGGGAACAGCGCGCGCATCGGTGCGATGAGCGCCGTATCGCCCTTTGCCGTGACCAACCCTTCGGCCTCCAGCGCTTGCAGCGGCACGCCGCCATAGATGAGGGCGGCAAAACTGCGTGCCGCGCCTTGCAGACAAAGCTCGGCTGCTTCTGCCGCACCATGGCCGATGACAAAGCCTTCTTGCGGATCGAAGCGCGCCAGGAAGGCCTCGCCCGCCACCACGAAGCCGACGTTGAAGCCGTGCGGCAGGGCAGAGAGCGCCGCGCCATCGATCATGGTGCGCAGGCTCATCACGAAAGAGGCGGTCGAGAAAGACTGCGTCTTGTCGTGCAGGGGTGAAAGCACCCCCCAGCGCCCCAGCGCCTGGAAGACCGGCTCGGACGCATAGCCCCAGGCGGTGAGTTCATAGGCCTTCACCCGCGCCGGGGGCGGCAGTTCGATCTGGCAGGCAACCCCCAGCGCGACGAGCCGCTCCAGACGCTGTGTCAGGATGTTGGCGCTGATGCCGGGAAGGTTTGCCTTGATGTCGGAAAACCGCCGCGGGCCCAGCATCATTTCGCGCATGACCAGAAGCGTCCACCGCTCGCCGACAAGGTCAAGCGCATGGGCAGCAGCGCAGGCATCGGCGTAACGCAGGGGCGGGGCTTCGGGCATTCAGGACTCACTTTAGTTATTTTTTTTAACTTATCACTTGCTTTTCAAAACCGCCAGAGTCACCCTGCCGTCGACACGAGGTCAGGAGCAAGGGCACCGTCGATGCAGTTCTTTCTCAATCTTCCGGTTCGCGATCTGACGCGATCGACGGCATTTTACGAGGCGATCGGCGCGGTGCGCCAGCCCGGCTTTTCCGATGACACCGCCGCCTGCATGCGTTTTTCCGAGACCTTTTCCGTCATGCTGCTCATCCATGACCGCTTCCAGGGGTTCTCGCAGCGTCCCATCGGCGATGCGCAGACAAGCTGTGCCGCGCTCTACTGCCTGATAGTGGCGGAGCGGGCCACAATCGAGCGGATGGTCGATGCGGCGGCCCGGAACGGCGGCCTGGCCGAACCAACCCCGGCGCAGGATCACGGCTTCATGGCCATGAAGAGCCTCGCCGATCCCGACGGTCATATTTTCGAGATCGGCTGGATGGACCCGGCCGCCGTCCCGCCGCATGCGGGCTGAAACGAGACAAACAGGGAGGGCATTATGGCCTATATCGACGGATGCGTGATGCCGGTGCCGGTTGCCAACAAGGAGGCGTTCATCGCCCATGCGCACGTCTTTCGCGCGGTTGCGCTGAAACACGGCGCCGAGGCGACGATGGAATGCTGGGCGGACGATGTGAAGGAAGGCGTCGTGACGTCGCTGCCCAAGGCCGTCGACCTTCAGGACGGTGAGGCGGTGGTGTTCTCCTGGATTGTCTGGCCCTCCAAGGAAGCGCGCGACGAAGGCTGGGCGAAGGTTATGGACGACGCGGCCTTTGCCGATGGCAACAATCCGATGCCCTTCGACGGCAAGCGGATGATCTTCGGCGGCTTCAACGCCCTCGATCTGGGATGAAGCGCCATGACGAAGGGCTTTCCCAAACCCTGCGTTTCCACCTGCCTGTGGTTTGAACAGGACGCCGATGCGGCGGTCCGCTTCTACACCGGGCTGGTGCCCGGATCGGCGATCACGGGACGGCAGGTGATCCCGATCGACACGCCATCCGGCCCGGCGGGATCGTGCTATCTCGTCTTCTTCCATCTCGCGGGCGTGCCCTATCAGGCTCTTTGCGCCGGGCCCTATCAGAAGCCGAGCGAAGCCTATTCGATCGTGCTGGCCGTCGAGACGCAGGACGAGATCGACCACTACTGGAACGCGCTCACCGCCGATGGCGGGGCGGGCGGCCCCTGCGGCTGGCTGAAGGATCGCTGGGGCGTTTCCTGGCAGGTCGTGCCCGCCGGCCTCGACGCCATTCTCTATGGCAGCGATACGGATAAGGCGAAGCGCGCGATGCAGGCGCTGATGACGATGGGCAAGCTCGATATCGCCGCCCTGAAGAACGCCTAGCCCGGAATGCCGACAAGACCGATGGCGAGCCGCAAGGCGAGAAGCAGGATGACAAGGCCGGCACTGAGAAAGGCCAGCCGCAGCATGCGAAACTTCTTCAACAGGATGCCGGCCTGGGCCTGATTGCTGAGGGCCATCGACATCACCAGCTGCGAGGCCTCGCTGGTGCGCATGAAATCGGCATAGTCCTCCGCCGGTACGGTTTCGGCGAGAGACGGCCAGGAAAACCGATCGCTGACATACATCGCCTGCCGCGTGGCCTTGTCCGGATAGCGCGGCAGGATGGCGAGAATGGCGCTGAGGAGGCACAGGGCGCTGACGGCAAGCACCGCCCCGGTCAGGGGATCGTCCAAGGGCGTGTCGAAGGTTCCGCGTGCGGCGACGATGCCGATCACCGCCATCAGGATACCGGCCTTGGCGTCGGCAAAGCGCACCTGGGCGGCCAGCGTCTGGCTCTGCACCGCCAGATACTGAATGCGCATGCGACTGACATAATCGGTTGAAAGACCCTCGGCGCTGTCGACGGGAAGGCTCAGATCAAGGTCATCGAGCGGCTTTCTGCCCGTCATCCCCTTCCATCCCCTCCTCCGGGGCCGAACGCCGGTAGCTCCCGATCGAGGGATCGAGATGCCCCGCATTGGCCTCGCGCAGTTCCGCTGCCGCCTCGTCGTAAAGGAAGGGCAGGAAAGCGTAGCGCTTGCCCGAGGCAATCGGTAGCGCCTCGTGCAACATCGAACAAGAGAAGACCAGCGCCCCGCCCGTCGGTGGGCTGTAGACGCGGCTGCCATATTCGGGAAAGCGCACGCCGCCGCCGGTGAAGGCCCCGGCATCGAGGTGGATGGAAACCGCAAAGCGCCGATGGGCCGTGCCGCGCGTGGTGTTGTCGCGATGGGCGTTGAAATAGCCGCCTGTTTCGGCGTCGTAGCAGGCGACGAGGTAACGCTCCATGCGCGTCGCCTCGAACTGGAAGGCCTTCTTCAGCTCCGGCAGAAGGCGCCAGAAAATGCGCTTCATCGCCGCCAAGCGCAGCGCCGCATCGTCGATCTCGCAATCGAATCGCTTCTTGGAACGCTCGTCCTGCTCCACAAGGGTGACACCGCCGCGCTCGCGGGTGACGCCGGAGGCCATGCCGCCGCGGGCCTGGTAATAGTCGATCAGCGTCTTGCAGAATTCCGGCTCGAAGACACGCGGCACTGTCAGCACCGGTGCCAGAAGCGGCACGCCGGCATGGGTATCGGGCGTGCCCAATCGCGCGAACAACTGGATCGCCTGCACCGCGTCGCCCGGCCGGAACACGGCCAGCACGCGAAAGCCGGGGTCGATGACGAAAACGGCGCCATCCTCCACCGGAATGCCCATGGCGCGATAGGCGATTTCCTCCTCGTCGAAGAGCGTGACGAAGCGGGCCTGCAAGGCCTTGATGCGGGGCGTCATCGCGGCTTCGAAGGCTGCGGGCGTCACCAGCGTCAGGATGCGCTCTTCCAGCTTGAAAAGAGGGGATGCCTTTTCCACCGCATCGAGCAGCGCGCCGCGCGCCGTCTCGTCTTTCGGCAAAAGCGTCAGGAGCATCCAGCGGCCGGCAAGCGAACCGAGCGCGAAACGCGGATTGGCCGGCGTTTTGAGATGCAACAGGGGAACGGGCTCGCCGAAGGCAAGCGGGTGCTCAAGACAAGCATGCAGGGTCATTTGGGAGAACCGGAAAAACGGAACACGGCTCACGCTAGGCCGACATGGTAAACACGGTGCTAACGGCCCCTTGCCATGGCGCTTATGGACGGCGCTGTTGAATGCCGCTGCCGCCATCGCCATATGATCGTCATGCCGGGTGCCTGCATATGGGCCCGGCAGAGGTGAACCCTTGAACGTGAACCGCTTGGCGGTGCCGCATCTGCGGGCTGCGGGAGGCTTTGACGATGACGCGTATCGGATCCTTTTCCTCGCCCTTCCTTCTCGGCTTCGACGGGCTGGAACGGCTGATGGAACGGGCGGCCAAGACCGCCCATGACGGCTACCCGCCCTACAACATCGAGCGCATTGCCAGCCAGGGCCAGGGTGCCGAGCTGTTGCGCATCACGCTCGCCGTTGCCGGTTTCCGTCAGGACGAACTCGACATCACTCTGGAGGACAACCAGCTCGTGGTGCGCGGCCGACAGGCCGACGACAGCGAAGGCCGCGAGTTCCTGCACCGGGGCATCGCCGCCCGGCAGTTCAGCCGGGCCTTCGTGCTGGCCGACCACATCGAGATCGAGGGGGCCCATCTCGCCGACGGGCTCCTGTCCATCGACCTGAGGCGCGAGGAACCGCAAAAGCTGGTGCGCAAGGTCGAGATCTCAACCAATCGGTGAGATTTGGGGCGCAGCCTTGAAGGTGCGTCACCCGAGCCGTCATCGGTCCGGTGCCCGAGGTGGGCGCAGGGTCCGGACGGTCATCCGCTCAGAAGGAGGGATGTCATGGACGACAGAAAACCCGCATCGGGCCTTCAGGATGAGGGCCCGGCCATCAGCGCCGGCAATCCCGGCTACATGAAGAAGATGCGCTCGGAAGCGCTGGCCGCGCTCATGCCCGACAGCGAAGTGCCGCCCGGCATCGAGCTTTGGACGCTGTTCGGTTCCGACGGCGAGCCCATCGTGGTTTCGGAAAGCCGCGATGCGCTGATCGGCCACGCCTTCCAGAACGCGCTGGCGACCGCCAGCCTGCACTGAAGCGCACCTTCTCAGGACCCGCAGCCCGGCCTGCCGGCCGGGCTTCAGGCGGCGTTGTTGGTCGAGGTCACCGGATTGGCGAGCAGCGCATGGATCGCGGCGGCATCGCCGGATGCGCGCAGCTTCTGAGCGGTCTGCGGATCGCGCAGGACACGGGCGATGCGCGCCAGCGCCTTGAGATGATCGGCCCCCGCCCCTTCCGGCGCCAGAAGCAGGAAGATGAGATCGACCGGCTGGTCGTCCAGCGCCTCGAAGTCGATCGGCTTTTCAAGCCGCGCAAACACGCCCTTGATGCTGTCGAGGCGGGTCAGCTTGCCGTGCGGGATGGCCACGCCATGACCGACGCCGGTTGAGCCGAGACGCTCGCGGTGAAGCAGCGTCTCGAAGATCTCGCGCTCCGGCATGCCGGTGACTTCAGCGCCCTTGGCCGAAAGTTCCTGCAAAGCCTGCTTCTTGGAGCTGGCACGCAAGGAGGCGACGACCGCCTCCGGGGTCAGAAGATCGGAAAGGTCCATTGCAGCTTTTCTAGCCCCTATTCCGCCCTGGCCGGGCGCAATCAGGCGCTCGCGGCAGCGGTCAGTGCTGGGTCGATCCAGCCGATGTTTCCATCGGAGCGGCGATAGATCACATTCACGCCGCCATTTCCGGCATTGCGGAACACCAGAACAGGGGCTCCTGTCAAGTCCAGCTCCATCACGGCCATGGCCACGGTGAGCGTTTTGACGTTCTTTTGCGTCTCCGCGATCACCGCCGGGGCGAAGTCTTCGGCGACCTCTTCTTCCTCATCGGGCGTTGCGAAGACGGTGTAGTTGATGACTTCGGCCGCGCTCTCGCCGCCCTTCTTGTCCTTCAGCTTGCGCTTGTAGCGACGCAGGCGCTTTTCGATCTTGTCGGCGGCCTGATCGGCGCTCTGGTGCGGATCGAAGGCCATGGCGGAGGTCTGCAGGACCACGCCGGTGTCGAGATGGATCATGCATTCGGTGCGGAAGCCCGAACCCTCGCGCTCGATGGTCACGTGACCGGAAAAGCCCCGGTCGGTGTATTTGTCGACGGCCTCGCCGATCCGGCCGACCACATGTCCCCTAAGTGCCTCGCCAATATCGACATTCTTTCCGGAGACGCGCAGAGTCATGATCCTTGTCCTTCTTGTTGCGAGGGGCGGTTCGTATCCCTTCCCTGAACTCATGCTGGCACGGACAACGCGGCGCGAAAAGACTTGACCGACAATCGATTTTCAGCCTTGGCGGCGCATCAGCCGAAGGCGGCCATCGCCTGTTTTTCCCGCCGGCGCTGAACAGACGAGGGGATCGCCATCGCTTCGCGGTATTTCGCAACGGTGCGTCGTGCGATGTCTATTCCATCCTCTTTCAAAAGCTTGACCAATGTGTCGTCGGAAAGGATCGCATTTGCGGCTTCGGCATCAATGAGCTGGCGAATCCGGTGACGCACGGCTTCGGCCGAATGCGCCTCGCCGCCATCGGCCGAGGCGATTGCGGTGGTGAAGAAAAATTTCAGCTCGAACAGGCCGCGCGGCGTCATCATGTATTTGTTCGAGGTGACGCGACTGACGGTTGATTCGTGCATGGAGATGGCGTCGGCCACCGCCTTCAGGGTCAACGGCTTGAGGTGGCGCACGCCGTGCAGCAGGAAGGCGTCCTGCTGGCGGATGATCTCGCCGGCAACCTTGAGGATGGTGCGGGCGCGCTGGTCGAGGCTTTTCACCAGCCAGGTCGCATCCGCCAGGCACTCGGCCATATAGGCCTTGTCCTCGCCGCCCATCTTCGAGGCGATGCGCGTGTGATAGGCATGGTTCACGAGCACCCGCGGCAGGGCCTCGGAATTGAGATCGATGAGCCAGCTGCCGTCCGGCGCCGCGCGCACCAGAATGTCGGGCTCGACGGTTTCCACGCGCGCCGCGCCGAAGGCCGCGCCCGGACGCGGATCGAGGGCGCGGATTTCGGCGACCATGTCGATCATGTCCTCGCGGTCGACACCGCAAAGCGCGCAGAGCCGCGCAAATTCGCGCCGGGCGAGAAGATCGAGATGGTCGAGAAGGATCTGCATGGCCGGATCCAGCCGGTCGCGCTCGGAAAGCTGGAGGGCGAGGCATTCGGCAAGGCTGCGGGCGCCGACGCCGGTCGGCTCGAAACTGCGGATGAGGGCGAGAACCGCCTCGACCTCGTCAAGCGGCGCTCCCAGCCGCTCGGCGATCTCCCCGCAATCGCCGGCAAACCAGCCATTGGCATCGATCAGGTCGATGAGGTTGACGCCGATGAGCCGGCGGGCCGGATCGGGCTCGGCCAGTTCCAGCTGGCG
>JAGRKQ010000051.1:9768-15846 GCA_020442235.1 Hyphomicrobiaceae bacterium
TCCCAGCGTTCGGCCGGCGGCGCGACCGGCTCGGTCTTGCCGTGATCGTCGGGAAAGACGTTTTCCATCGGTGCATCATAGGCGTCGGTCAGACGGTCCTCGCCGGGGGCGAGATCGTCCGCCATCCAGCCCGCGTCCTCGCCGGAAGGGGCCGCGCCGACCGCATCCTCGGGCATGTCGGCGGCGGCATCGCCGGATGCGCCCGCTTCGCCCTCGCCGCGCTCCAGAAGCGGATTGCGCTCCAGTTCCGATTCCACATAGGCGGCAAGCTCGGCGCCGGAATACTGCAGCAGGCGGATGGCCTGCAGCAGTTGCGGCGTCATCACCAGTTGCTGGCTCTGGCGCAGTTCGAGCTTCGGTCCGATGCTCATCGGCTGCGACGATCTCCCTCGGCGCTCTGGGTCTGGCGGAAAGGCCGGTCTGGCCCGGCTCTTGCTTAGCAGTCTCTGCCTTACGCTTTAAAGCGTAAAGCCTTCGCCAAGATAAAGTCGCCGAACGTCGGGGTTGGCAACGATCGCATCGGGGCGGCCTTCGGTCAGCACCGCGCCGGAATGGATGATGTAGGCGCGGTCGATGAGGCCGAGCGTCTCGCGCACATTGTGATCGGTGATGAGCACGCCGATGCCGCGCTGGGTGAGATGGCGCACCAGCGTCTGGATGTCACCGACGGCAATCGGGTCGACGCCGGCAAAGGGTTCGTCGAGCAGCATGAAGGAGGGCCGGCCGGCCAGCGCCCGCGCGATCTCGCAGCGCCGCCGCTCGCCGCCCGAGAGCGCGATGGAGGGCGATTTCCTCAGATGCGCGATGTGAAATTCCTCCAGAAGCGCGTCGAGCTCCTCTTCGCGCTTCTTCGCATCCGGTTCGGCGACCTCGAGGACGGCGCGGATGTTGTCCTCCACCGACAGGCCGCGAAAGATCGAGGCCTCCTGTGGCAGATAGCCGATGCCGAGCCGGGCGCGGCGATACATCGGAAAGCTCGTGATCTCGTGGCCGTCGAGGGTGATCGCCCCGTCATCGGGGCTGATGAGGCCGGTGATCATGTAGAAGATCGTCGTCTTGCCGGCGCCGTTCGGCCCCAGCAGTCCGACCGCCTCGCCGCGCTTCACACCAAGGCTCGCCCCGCGCACCACCTGGCGCTTGCGGTAGGATTTGGTGAGGCGCGCGGCAACCAGCCAGCCCGGCGCACCGGGTGGCCAGCGGCCGGCATCGTCCCGTCCGCCTGCGGTTTCTGCCGCGGGGCTTTCGTCGTTCTTGCGCTTCAGGCCGAAGATCACCGGCACCGCCTTCCCGTTGAGGCCGTTACAACTCGCCTAGTCGCTTCGCGCGGCGCTGTCGAGACATACAGGCCTCGTTGGGCACCGTTCGGGGCGGCTGGCGTCAATTGGCCTGGCCGGGCGCCTGTCCGGGGATGAAGAGACCGCGCACGCGCCCGCCGCCGGTTGCCCGGTCGGGCGATTCGATGCGGCTTTCGCGGGTGGCGAGATTGACCGTCAGGCGATCCCCGCGCACCACATTGCCGCCCTGGGTGAGAACGACGTCGCCGCTCATGACGATGACCTCGCGGGCCATGTCGAAACTTGCCGTCTCGCCGGTCGCGGTCTGGTCGTCGGAGGTGATGACGACGCCGCCGGAGGCTTCCAGCGAACGGATGCGCTGCTCGGCGCCGGCGGCGGTCGCGCCGGGTGTGCCGCCCCCGCCCTCATACTCGACGACCAGCCGGGCGGTGCGCATCACCGCCGCGCCCTGACGCACGACGACGGAGCCGCGAAACACGGCAACGCCCTCGGTGTCGCGCACTTCCAGCTCGTCCGATTCGATCTCGATCGGCTCGTCCGAATTCTGGGTGAAGCCGGAAAGCCCGTCGGCGAAGGTCTGCGCCCGGGCCGAAGCCGGGGGGAAAAACACCGCTGCAAGGAGGATTGCTCCCAGGGCCGCAAGGCCGCCTGCCGAAACGCGCCTCATCGTCCGCCCTCCCCCTCTTCAGCCTGCGAGGGATGCAGCGTCATGCGCACCCTGCCGCGAAAGGTCACGACCTCGCCATTGCCCGTCATCTCGACCGTATCGGCGGTGAGCTGGGCCGCCGGACCGTCGATGCGCACCGGACGTTCGGACAGAAGCGTGCCGGCCTGCATGTCGACATCGGCGGCTTCCAGACGCACCTCGTAGCCGGTGGAAGACCGCACGAGAATGTCGTCGAAGAGTTGAAGCTGCCGGTTCTGGCTGTCGAAGCGCCCGCGCGCCGCGCCGACCCGCGCCCAGCCTTCCGCGCCGAGCGCCACACGCGCGTCGATCTCTTCAAGACTGACCACATCGGGATTGTCGAGGCTCTGGGTGGCGCGCGCCGCCGTCACCTCATAGGGCCGGTTCTCGTCGTCCTCGCCGGAAAGCCGGGGCGCCATCATCGTCAGCCCCTCTTCGGAAAACACGATCTCGCCGAGATCGATGGCCGGCCCGCTGCCGGAAAACAGGGTTCCTGCCGCCATCCAAAGAAACGCCAGCCCGGAAACCGCCGGCAGCACCCGCTTCAGCCATCTCACCCGGCGCGAATGGCGAAAGGCCGCCTCGAAGGCGGCAGCATCGCGAGAGAGGGTGGCCGATTGGGTCGTCATGGCCGCGGCCCTTGGACCCGCCTTGTGGCGGCGTTATGGCGATCGGGGCCCGACATGCCGCTCACCTCACGAATGGGCGAAAATATCGCTCTCCGGCCAGCCGAGAAGATCGAGCTCGGCGCGCACGGGCAGGAAGCGGAAACAGGCCTCGGCAATGGCGCGCCGCTCCTCGCGCTCCAGCATCGCTTCCAGCCTGTCGCGGATGGTGTGCAGGTAAAGGACGTCGGAGGCCGCATAGGCAAGCTGCGCCTCGCTCAGTTCCTCCGCGCCCCAATCGCTCGACTGCTGCTGCTTGGACAGATCGACGCCCGCCAGTTCCCTGGCGATGGTCTTGAGGCCGTGCTGATCGGTGAAGGTGCGGGTCAGGCGTGAGGCGATCTTGGTGCAGAAGACCGGCGTCACCCGGATGCCCAGGGCATGCGACAGCAGCGCCACGTCGAAGCGGGCAAAATGGAAGATCTTTTCCTGTGCCGGGTTTTCCAGCAGCGCCTTGAGGTTGGGCGCTTCGGTCTGTCCGCGCGCGATCTGCACGACATCGGCGGTGCCGTCGCCGGGCGAGAGCTGGACAACGCAGAGCCGGTCGCGGTGCGGGTTGAGGCCCATCGCCTCGGTATCGACGGCCACCGCGCCGGTATAGGCGGAAAGATCGGGAAGATCGCCCTTGTGAAAACGGATGGTCATGCCCGCTCCTCGTTCTCGTCGCACCAATACCGGCTTCCGGCGCCGCTTTTATACCATGCCCGCATGGCCTCAAGGCCGCTCTTTCAAGCCTGCCAAGACGCCTGTTCTAACCGGCATGGGCCGCGCTGGTTACCAAACTGTGAAATCGCGCGCGAATGTCGCATCTTCCGGACTTGCACAGGGTGCCATCCTTTCGTATGAATTTCCGCTAGGGAAATTTTCCTGCGCTGCAGGGGTTGAGGTTTTTCGATCTTCGGATCGGGCACGAGGCGCAAAATGCGCCGTGTCAAAGGAGCAGTAGAGTGGGCGCGATCATCACGAACACCGCACCGTCGCAGGCGGCCGAAACGGATGCCGCAAGTCGCGCCAGCGGGACCGAAAGCTTCGAGACCACAGCGAACACCTCCGAAGATGCCGTTGTTGCGCATCTGAAGGCCATGGTCGGCAGCAACTGGGATCTGATCCCGGAAAGCGTCCGCAATGCGATGATCGAGGAAGCCAAGGCGCATGGCGGCGACCAGGCGGCGCTGGAAAACATCGTCTACGGCCAGCTTGGCGACTTCAAGAAGATGGAACTGGAGGCGCTGGCCGGGAAATACGGCCTTGAGGTTCCCAAGGAGCGCGTGCATCCGCGCATGCCCAGCCGCAGCGGCGCCGAACGCGACATGATGGTTGCCAATCAGCTTGACGCCATGGCGAGCGAAGCCGAGCAGATCCTGGCCAATTACGGCGGCTCGATCGAAAAGACGGTGAAGGGGCCGCGCGGAACGACGCGCACAACCTCCGTCGAAGCCTATCTCTATCATCCGGTCGAGAATCCGAGGCCGGTGCATCCCAAGTTCCGGGCCATCACGCAGGAGCAAAAAGGCCCGCAGATGACCTATGAAGAGGCCAAGGCCTATGTCGCGGAACTGCGCGCCGATGCCGACAAGGCCCTGGCCCGCGCCCAGTTGCGTGAAACCGGCGAGAACACTCTGCACGATGCCGGTTACATGCACGTCACGCCGGACATGCTGTCGCGCGCTCAAGGCCAGGAAAAGGGCCTGAAGGACGCCTCGCAGGTCTACTGGTCACCTGAATTCGGACTGATCACCGCCCAGTCCAACTACAAGCCGAAGAAGAAGAGCTGGTTCTCGAAAGCCATCGGCATCGTCGTCACGGTCGCCGTCGGCGCCATCCTCGGCCCGGCGGTCGGCGGTGCGCTGGCCGGCGCCATGGGCGCGACCGGCGCAGCGGCCGGTATCGTCTCCGGCATGGTGTCCGGCACCATTACCGGCCTCGTTCAGGGCAAGGATCTGGAAGACGCTCTCAAGGGCTCCCTGTTCAATGCCATTACCGGTGGCGCCACCAATTACGTCACCACGGCCGTTACCAACGGGCTCGGCATCACCAGCGAGCTTGGCCAGAGCCTCGTCGGCGATGTGGTGAGCGGCGGGATCGAAGCCGCCGCGACCGGCAAGGATGCGGGAGACCTGATTCTCGGTAATGTGGCCGGAACCGTCGGCGGCTATGCCAGCAATGTGATCGACACCTATGCCACCAATGCCGGCATGAGCGATGTCATGGCCGACACCGTCAGCACCATTGGCGGCAACATCGTCAAGGATGCCGTCAATGGCGGCGACTTCAATCCTGAACAGATCATCCGCGATGGCATTGCTTCGCAGATCGGCGACTATGCCAACACGCAGATCACCGGTGCGATCGTCGGCGATTCCGACGACAAGACCCGTCAGCAGATCGCCAGCCTGATTGGCAATGCCGTCGACAGCTATGTGACCAATGTCGCCAAGGGCAAGGACGGCGACATCGATCAGGAAATCCTCAACAGCCTTGCCGAGACCCTCGGTGGCTATGCCGGCGCGGCCGTCACCGGCGCGCTGAAGGGCAATGGCACCAGCGAGACCTACACCGAGGTTGCCAATGCGGTCGTTGCCGCCATCGTCAAGGATGCGCTGAACGGCGGCGATTTCGATCCCGAACAGGCGCTGCGCAATGTGATCGCCGACCGCGTCGGCGATTTTGCCGGCACCCAGATCGCTTCCTATGTGAACGGCGACGGCGAAGGCCTTCGCGGCAAGATGGCCAAGTCCGTCGGCACCGCTGTCGACAGCTACATCACCAGCCTCGTCAAGACCGGCGACGGCAAGCTCGACGAGGACGCGCTGAAGGCGCTGTCGGAAACGCTTGGCGGTTATGCCGGCACGGTGATCGCCGACATCATGAAGACCAACGGCACCAATGCCACGGTGACCGCGTCCATCGAGAAGATCGTTGCCGGCGTGGTGACCGATGCGGTCAATGGCGGCGACTTCAACCCGGAAAATGCCGTCCGCGAGACGCTGGCCGCCCAGATCGGCGGCTACATCAATGCCCAGGTGACCGGGGCGCTCGACGGCAACGGCACGGGAACGCGGGCCGAGATCGCCGCCGCCATCGGCAAGGCGCTCGACACCTATGTCGTCGCTCAGGTGAAAGGCGAAGATCTCTCGCTTGAGGACGAGGTGGTCTCCAACCTTGCCGCGATCGTTGGCGGCCATGTCAGCAGCGCCATCGGCCGCGAGATCCGCGATGCCGGCATCGGCACCAATGTCGCCGTCATTGCCGAGGACATCAGCAAGGCCATCGTCAAGGATGCGCTCGACGGCGGTGACTTCGATCCCGAAAAGACCCTGCGCACCGCGCTCGCCGACCGGTTCGGCGACCAGGCGGGCCTGCTGGCCGCGGCGATCTTCAAGGACACCGGCACCAATTCGGCGCTGTCGGCCGATGTCAACAAGGCGGTGGA
>JAGRKQ010000278.1:0-1655 GCA_020442235.1 Hyphomicrobiaceae bacterium
GCCGGCGGCAAGCTGGATGAAGTTGCCAGCGATTACGACGACAATGGTGACGGCACGATTTCCCTTGTGGAAGCACGCGATGCCCTCAAGGAGCTCGGCGACAGCGAGGGCAAGACCACGGTCGAGCGCGCCGAGCAGATGGCCAAGCTCTATGAGGATTACGATGCCGATGGCAACGGCTCGCTGTCCGAAGAAGAGTTCCAGGCCTATCTCGATGCGCGTGGATCGGAAGAGGCCGGTGAAACCGAAGACACTGGCGAGACCGACGAAACTGAAGAGACTGATGGCGAGGTCAAGCCCTGCGACTTCGATGGTGACAACTCTGGCACTCTCGATGGTGCAGAGATGGAGGAATTCCTCACCGCTGCCGGTGTGCTGACCGATGACATGTCGGAAGTCGAGAAGGCTGAAGTCGTGGCCGACTTCATGGCACTCGCCGACGCGGACACCAGCGGCGAAGTCTCGCTCGAAGAAGCCGCAAACGCTCTTGAGCTTTACAACGACGCCAAGGGCATCAACGCCAATGGTGATGGCAATATCGATGTGGCCGAGTGGATCCAGTTCGCTACGGACGAAGGGATTTCGCTTCCGGATGGCTTCGAGGCTCAGACCGAGCTTCTGAACAAGCTGAACGACAAGGCGGATGCGGATGGCAATGGCGACACTTCGGTGTTTGAACTGGCCTCCTTCCTTGGCAAGGTCCGCGGTGCTGATGCGGATAAGGACGGCCAGATCTCCGAAGAAGAGCTGAACAGCGTCCTCAACAGCTGATCTTCCTAGATCGGATCAAAATCAGAAGGGCCTCCCATGCGGAGGCCCTTTGTTTTTCAGGGCTCCCCGCCTCAAAGCCGCAGATAGGCGCCGGGATCGTCGCCGGCATGGATGCGGGTCAGCGCGGTTCGCGCCAGAGACACCATCAGGCTCTTGCGCCGGGCCGGCGCCAGCGCCGTCTCGCTCGGCGGACGCAGCGTCTCGGCCCCGAAACTGTCGGCAATGATGAGGCCGTGATCCTCGGGAAACAGCTCCGCCGGCACATGCGGGCCGGTGGCGAAGCTGAACCGGTCGCAAAAAGCCAGATAATCCGGCCACTTCCGGTCGCTGAGAAAGTCCTCGGGAGAGCTTTTCACCTCCACGATGAGAATTTCCCCGCGCGGTCCGAGCGCGGCGATGTCCGCGCGCCGCCCGGAAGGCAGCACCCATTCATAAAGAGGTGCCCAGCCCTCATGGGCGAGCCGCCGCGCCGCGCCCCGGCGGATGGCCAGCGCGCGTTCCGACTGGCGGCCGTCTGAAATCGTTCCGGTCATGGGCGCGATCCTGCCCGATGGTGGGGCCGTCCGGCAATCGTTCGGACTGTGACGCGCGCCACATCGGCGGGAGGGCGGCGCTGGCATTCTCCAATCATCGAAACACGGGGCACGAACAAGCCCGAGACGATGACCTTGAGGAGAACAGAGATGACCACGAAGAAGACCCTTGCCAAATCCGCCCTTGCCGTTGCCATGCTGGCGACCGCTGCCGTGTCCACCGCCGCCCCGGCCCAGGCCCGCAACGGCCAGATCGCTGCCGGTGTTGCCGGTTTCGCCATCGGCGCCCTGGTCGGCGCTGCGGTCACGACGCCAAGCTACCATGCTCCGGCCCCGGTCTATCACGGCCGC
>JAGRKQ010000278.1:1771-2375 GCA_020442235.1 Hyphomicrobiaceae bacterium
ACGTCTTCTGCCGCTGAGGCAACAAGCCTCCCCCAGCCTCACCGGCGCCCCCGCGAACCCCGGCTGCCTGCCCCCGCAGCCGGGGTTCTGCCGTTTGCACGAGCGGTTCCTGCCGCTTGTGATGCCGGCGTTGTCTGAAACCAAAATCGCCGATCGACAGGCTTTTAAGGCAATCGTTCGGACTGTGATGCGCGCCACATCGGCGGGAGGGCGGTGCTGGCATTCTCCAATCATCGAAACACGGGGCACGAACAAGCCCGAGACGATGACCTTGAGGAGAACAGAGATGACCATGACGAAGACCCTTGCCAAATCCGCCCTTGCTGTTGCCATGCTGGCGACCGCTGCCGTGTCCACCGCCGCCCCGGCCCAGGCCCGCAACGGCCAGATCGCTGCCGGTGTTGCCGGCTTCGCCATCGGCGCCCTGGTCGGCGCTGCGGCCACCGCGCCGCGCTACCATGCCCCGGCCCCGGTCTATCACGGCCGCCCGGCGCCCTGGACCCCGGCCTGGTATTCCTACTGCTCGTCGCGCTACCGGTCCTTCAATCCGAACACCGGCTACTTCGTGAGCTACTCCGGCCACCACGTCTTCTGCCGCTGAGGC
>JAGRKQ010000052.1 GCA_020442235.1 Hyphomicrobiaceae bacterium
ATCTGCTTGCGCTGCATCTTGGCGAAGATCGAATAGGGCCGCTTCTCCCGCCCGGTGACCGTCGCATCGATCCCGGCAGCATGCAGGCGCTCGGAAAGCTCCTGTTCGATCAGATTTGTGACAGCGCCGTTCTTGGCGCGAATTTCTTCCAGCCGCCCCTTGATGACCTTTGCCGGTTCGGGATGCAGAATCTCGAAGCACAGCTCCTCCAGTTCCCCGCGCATGTCCTGCATGCCGATGCGGCCGGCGAGCGGAGCGTAGATCTCCATCGTCTCCTGGGCGATGCGCTCCTGCTTGTCGGTGCGCATGGCGCCAAGCGTGCGCATGTTGTGCAGGCGGTCGGCCAGCTTGACGAGCAGCACCCGCACATCGTCGGCAATCGCCAGAAGAAGCTTGCGCAGGTTCTCGCCCTGGCGCGCCTTGGAGGTGATGAGGTCCAGCTTCTTCAGCTTGGTCAGCCCCTCGACGAGCTTGCCAATCTCATGGCCGAACAGCTTGTCGATCTCCGCCCGCGTCGCTTCGGTATCCTCGATGGTGTCGTGCAGCAGCGCCACGGCAATGGTGGCGTCGTCCAGCTTCAGATCGGTCAGGATCGCCGCGACTTCGAGCGGATGGGAGAAGTAGGGATCGCCTGAGGCGCGCGTCTGGTTGCCATGCGCGCGCATGGCATAGACATAGGCGCGGTTGAGAAGCGCTTCGTCCGCATCCGGATCGTAGCGCAAAACCCGCTCCACAAGCTCATACTGGCGCATCATGGCTGTGGTCCGCGACGTGCGAAGGCAGACAAAAAGGGGCCCGAAGGCCCCTTGTCATTTAAGCACGAAAACGATTGTGCACAACATGTGCGCAGCGCATTCGGATCAGGGTTTTATCCTGCTCAGACGTCGTCCTTGCGGTCCGGCGGCGGGACGATGCCTTCGAGACGGCGCAGAAGCTCTTCTTCCGACATGCGGTCGAATTCGAGCGGCTCGTCGGCACTGTCTTCCGAGATCGGCGCATCGCCGGCCGGAATCATCGGCACGGCTTCCGGCTCGGGCTCGTCGACCTCGACCTGCTTCTGCAGCGAGTGGATGAGCTGTTCCTTCAGATCGCCGGGAAGGATCGTCTCGTCGGCGATTTCGCGCAGCGCGACGACGGGATTCTTGTCCCGATCCCGGTCGACGGTGATCTGGGCACCGGAGGAGATCATGCGGGCACGATGCGCAGCGAGCAGAACCAGCTCGAAGCGATTGTCCACCTTCTCGATGCAATCCTCTACGGTCACGCGCGCCATGGGCGGACTCCTGTTCGACAACAAGCGTTCGGATGAGTTGCAAGGCCATAACCGATTGAGGACGCCCTTTCAAGCCTTGCGATCGCGCCTGCAACCCAGAGCCGATTGACAGCACAAGCTTTGCCGTTTCAGAACAAGCTCATTGTTTGCTTCACTTTTTCAGGATGGTGTTTGCCATGAGCCATTTCGATCCGCGCGAACGCATTGCGATCTTCATTGACGGCGCGAACCTCTATCAGACGACCCGCGCGCTCGGTTTCGACATCGATTACCGGCGCCTTCTGAAGAAATTCACCGGCGAGAGCTTCCTGCTGCGCGCGTCCTATTACACCGCGCTGGCGGAAGATCAGGAGTTCAACTCCATCCGCCCGCTCGTCGACTGGCTGGACTATAACGGCTACACCGTCGTCACCAAGCCGATGAAGGAATTCACCGATGCGCAGGGCCAGCGCCGGCGCATCCGTTCGCGCCTCGATGTGGAAATGACCATCGACGCCCTGTGCCTCAGCGAATCCGTCGACCACGTCGTTCTGTTCACCGGCGACGGCGATTTCCAGCCTCTGGTTGCCGAACTTCAGCGCCGCGCCAAGAAGGTGACGGTGGTTTCGAGCCTGCGCACCCAGCCGAGCATGATGTCCGATGCGCTGCGCCGTCAGGCCGACCAGTTCATCGACCTTGCCGACCTAGAAGACCTGATCGGACGCGATCCTTCCGAACGTCCGCAGCGCGACCGGCGGGCCGAGTTCGACGACGAGGATGACGACGACGACTTCTGAGCCGTCGTCTCATGCCCGTTTCCAGCCCCCTCACCTCTGTTTGCGAGCCTGAGCGCGACTGCGCGCTCTGCCCGCGCCTGGCCGCTTTTCGCGAAAGCTGGCGTGTCGAAGAGCCGGATTGGTTCAATGCGCCGGTTCCGAGTTTCGGGACCCAAACCGCACGCTTTCTGGTTGTCGGGCTCGCCCCCGGCCTGCGCGGCGCCAACCGGACAGGGCGCCCCTTCACCGGAGACGGCGCCGGAGACGTGCTTTATCCCGCCCTTGCCCGCCACGGCTTTCTCTCTGGCCGCTACGACGCAAGGCCCGATGACGGGATTGCACTTCAGGATGCCCGCATCACCAATGCGGTGCGCTGTGTGCCGCCGGAAAACAAGCCGACGCCAGCGGAAATCCGCCAGTGCGCACCTTTTCTCGGCGCGACGCTCTCCTCCATGGGCAGGCTGAAGGCCATTCTGGCGCTGGGCAAGATCGCCCATGATGCGGTCGTGCGCGCATATGGCGAACGCCTTGCCGCATATCCCTTCGGTCATGCCAGTCAGCATGCGATTGCCCCGGGTGTGACGCTGTTCGACAGCTTTCACACCTCGCGCTACAACATGAATACGGGCCGGCTGACGACCGCCATGTTCGATGCCGTTCTGGCCTCGGTCCGATCCCATCTTGAGAATGGCAAGGCCTGAGCCGGTTCAGCCGCGCTCGCGCATCAGCCGTGCCTTGTCGCGCGACCATTCGCGCGCCTTGATCGCCTGCCGTTTGTCATGCGCCTTGCGGCCCCTGGCAAGCGCCAGTTCCACCTTCGCGCGGCCGCGATCATTGAAGTAGATCTTCAGCGGCACGACCGTCATGCCATCGCGCTGGATGGCGCCGATCAGGCGGTTGATCTGGCGGCGATGCAGCAAGAGCTTCCGGGGCCGGCGCGTTTCATGATTGAAGCGGTTGGCCTGGAGATATTCCGGCAGATAGGCGTTGAAGAGATAGAATTCTCCGCCCATCTCGCCGGCATGCGATTCGGTGATCGTCGCCTTGCCTTCGCGCAAGCTCTTGACCTCGGTTCCGGTCAGGGCGATGCCGGCCTCGAAGGTTTCCATGATCTCGTAGTCGTGCCGCGCCTTGCGGTTTTCCGCCGCAAGGCGTTTCGGCGCCGTCGCCGCCTTTGCCATGGCGTCAGGCCCGGTTCAGAAGCCCGGCATGCACCATGGCTTCGTTGATGCGGCTGCGCGCCGCATCGCTGGCGACAACGATGGGCAAACGCACCTCATCGCTCATCCGTCCGAGCATCGACAGCGCGGCCTTGACCGGCGCGGGGCTGGGCTCGCAGAACATCGCTTCATGCAGCGGCAACAGCCGATCCTGAAACGTCAGTGCCTTGGCGAAATCGCCGGCAAGACAGGCGTTCTGGAACTCCGAACAGGCTGCCGGCGCAACATTGGAGCTGACAGAAATGCAGCCGTGACCCCCATGCGCCATGAAGCCGAGCGCGGTTGCATCTTCGCCGGTGAGCTGGATGAAGCCTGCGCCCATCGCGGCGCGCTGCTGGCTGGCGCGCGCCAGATTGGCGGTCGCATCCTTGACGCCGACGATGTTGCGGCCGTCTTCGTAGAGGCGTGCCATGGTCTCGACGCTCATGTCGATGATCGAGCGGCCAGGGATGTTGTAGATCACGATCGGAATCCCGACCGCCGCATCGATCGCCATATAGTGCGCATAGAGCCCCTGCTGGGAGGGCTTGTTGTAATAGGGCGTGACAACCAGAAGGCCGGTCGCGCCGGACTTTTCGGCATGGATGGCAAGATCGATCGCCTCGGCGGTGTTGTTCGATCCCGCACCGGCAATCACGGGCACGCGGCCGGACGCCGTGGACACGGTGATGTCCACGACCCGCTTGTGCTCGTCATGGCTGAGTGTCGGGGATTCGCCGGTCGTGCCGACGGGAACAAGCCCGTGCGTGCCGCACTCGATCTGCCAGTCGACATGCGCCTCAAGGGCTTTCTCGTCCACGGTCCCGTCCCGGAAAGGCGTGACCATGGCCGTGATAGAACCCCTGAACATGACGAAAACTCCTGAAAAGCATGGACCCGCCAGCGAACGGCGGGACGGGCAAAATAGTCGCGCGCCCCGCATCCGGCAAGCAGGCATGGTGCGAAGAAACGTCCACAATTGCACCGCTGCCACAGCTTTGCCTTTCAGAAAGCCTTCACTGAGCCCGTTTAACGGTTGTGAACCCTGATCCGAACTTCATGTCGCCAGCCTTGGAGCCTTGATGACCATGCGCCGCCTCATTCCGGCCGGTGTCCTGATGAGCGTTCTTTGCGGGAGTGCGCTTGCGGTTCCCGCCACCCCGCCCAATCCGGTCCCGCGACCGGATGTCGGCATCGTGATCGCGCCGGAAGCGACCTCGACCGCCCTGCGGCCTGTCGCAGAGGCCCTCGACCGCAATGATGGCGCCAGCGCGCTTGCCGCCGCGCGTGCCCTGCCCTCCGGCACCGTGCGCGAGACCGCGCTCTGGCTGGTGGCGCGCTCAAGTGTCGATGGGATCGACGCGCAAGCACGCTTTTCCCTGCTCGATGCGCTGGCTGGCTGGCCGGATCTCGCCCTGATCCAGCGCCGGGCCGAGGCAACGCTGTTCGAGGAAGATCCCGATGCACGCGGCATCGCAAGAGCGATGGGATCGCGCCAGCCCGCCGGTTTCGAGGGCCGCATCCTGGCCGCCCGCCGGCACCTTTCGGCCAATGAACGCACGGCTGCTGCCAACATCATCCGCCCGCTCTGGCGCACGGCCCGGCTTTCTTCGGGTGCGGAAGCGCTCGTGATCCGCGATTTCGCCCCGCTGCTGACGGCGCAGGATCACATCGA
>JAGRKQ010000053.1 GCA_020442235.1 Hyphomicrobiaceae bacterium
TGGTGAACGGTGACGAGCTTGGTGCCATCGGGAAAGGTCGCTTCCACCTGCACCTCGTGGATCATCTCGGCGATGCCTTCCATGCACTGCTCGCGGCGGATCACCCCGGCGCCTGCGGACATGAGATCGGCAACGCTGCGCCCGTCGCGCGCGCCCTCGACGACGAAATCGGTAATCAACGCAATGGCTTCGGGATGGTTCAGCTTGACGCCACGGGCGAGACGCTTGCGGGCGACCTCGGCCGCCATGGCGATGAGCAGCTTGTCCTTTTCACGGGGCGTGAGATTCATGGGGTCAAAGGCTCCAGACGCGGGGAAGGGGATGGCCGGATAGGGCAGGCAGAACGGCCGCGAGCGCGCTTCGCAGCCTGTGTGGTTCTTGTGCCATGAGGCGCAGGATCAAAAGACCATCAAACGCGCTGACGCCGGCTTCGATGCCTTTGTGGCCTGAGAGGCGGGCGCGCGTCGCATCGACATGGTCATCGGCGTTTGCATCGCAGAGAACGAGCGTCGAGATCGCGCCGGCACCCATGCCGGTTGCCGGTTGTGCCATAAGGCGGTTGATGTCGCCGTCGAGGCGCAAGGTGTCAGCGTAGACAAGCCGTCCGGCGCGGCGAATGCGCCAGCGGTCGCGCAGATGCGCGCTGGAAAGGGTCTCGCCCATGGCCAGCCGTCCGAAAACGACCGTTTCCAGCAACAGCGCGCGCGCGTCCTGCGCAAGCGCGACGTCCAGATGCCGCTCGAAGCGGCCGCCATTGAACAGGATCGTTTCCTGCGGCAGCCAGGCGCAAAAGGCGTCCGCATCGACATTGATGCAGGTGCGGGCAATCCCGGTTCCCTCATGGGCGCGGTAGATGCGTTCGGCGGCCTGGGTTGTTGCAACGAGGCGCGTTCCGGCCGCGCAATCAAGGGCATAATCGAAGCGGTCGCCGCCCGTGATGCCGCCGGATGTGTTGAGGAGGACCGCTTCCAGCGGGCGAGCGCCATGGCGTCGCGGCATCAGGCATCGCGCCGAGCCGGACTGGTGCAATGCGCAAAGATGCGTGCTCCCGCTGCGGTCCGCGACAGCCAGCCGAACGGTCCCTTGCGCCCTTTGCAGCGGGCGCGTCTCAGCCATCACCGCGGGAACATGCAGCATCGTCTTTTCGCCCGTCAGGTCCTTCTGATGTGGGGGCCGGAAAGCCGGCAACGATCATAACGGCATGGAACGGCGCTCGTTTTCAATCCCGGTCCAGGGTTTCAGCCGCATGGGCAGGGGGTGGGAATGCCGCAAAGCCAGGCAACTCTATGCTGAAATCCGTGTGCTAAGTGGCGTGAAATTGGGCAAATATGAATATGCTGTAAATTTATGCAATCATGTCAAGCGTCAGAACTGGCGTCAATTTGTGCATGGATAAGAATTGTGCAGTGCGGGAGCTTGTGCCTACCCTTTCAGGGTTCGGGACGCCCTGAAAAGGGTTGGAACCCGTGCGAAGAATTCTGGGAGCGTCAAGCATGACTACAAAGATCACCCGTCGCAGTGCACTCGGCCTTCTCGGGGCGACTGCTCTTCCTTTCACGCCGCTGCGGGCGCTGGCTCAGAGCGGCGAGCCCATCAAGGTCGGCGTGCTGCATTCGCTGTCCGGCACCATGGCGATTTCTGAAACCACGCTGAAGGACACCATGCTCATGCTGATCGAGCAGCAGAACGCCAAGGGCGGTCTGCTCGGTCGGCCCATCGAGGCCGTGGTCGTCGATCCGGCGTCGGACTGGCCGCTTTTTGCCGAAAAGGCCCGCGAACTCCTGACCGTGCAGAATGTCGACGTGATGTTCGGTTGCTGGACTTCGGTCAGCCGCAAATCGGTGCTGCCGGTCATCGAGGAACTGAACGGACTTCTGTTCTACCCCGTCCAGTATGAGGGCGAAGAAAGCTCCAAGAACGTCTTCTACACCGGTGCGGCCCCGAACCAGCAGGCCATTCCGGCGACCGACTACTTCCTTGAGGAACTGGGCGTTGAGAAGTTCGCGCTGCTCGGCACGGACTATGTCTATCCGCGCACGACGAACAACATCCTCGCTGCCTATCTCAAGTCCAAGGGCATCGCCGAGGAAGACATCTTCGTCAACTACACCCCGTTCGGTCATTCCGACTGGTCGTCGATCGTTGCCGATGTCGTCGCGCTCGGTGCCGATGGCAAGAAGGTCGGCGTCATCTCGACCATCAACGGCGACGCCAATATCGGCTTCTACAAGGAACTGGCGGCTGCCGGCATTTCCGCCGACGACATTCCGGTCGTCGCCTTCTCGGTCGGTGAGGAAGAGCTTTCCGGTCTCGACACCTCCGATCTCGTCGGCCATCTGGCGGCGTGGAACTACTTCCAGTCCGCCGATACGCCGGAAAATGCTGCCTTCATCAGCGCCTGGCACGAGTTCATCGGCAGCGATGCCCGCGTCACCAACGACCCGATGGAGGCCCATTACATCGGCTTCAACATGTGGGTTCAGGCGGTCGAGGCGGCCGGCACGACCGAGGTCGATGCGGTGCGCGATGCCATGTATGGCCAGACCTTCCCGAACCTCACCGGGGGCATGGCCGAAATGCTGCCGAACCACCATCTGACCAAGCCGGTTCTGATCGGCGAGATCCGTGCCGATGGACAGTTCGACATCATTTCCCAGACCGATCCGGTTCCGGGCGATGCATGGACGGACTACCTGCCGGAATCGGCGGTCCTGACCTCCGATTGGCCGGGTCTCGGCTGCGGCATGTACAACACCGAGACGCAGACCTGCGTCCAGATCGAGTCCAATTACTGATCGGACCGAACAGGACCCGGCGCGCTTTGTGCGCCGGGTCTTCCTTCTGCCTGCCGCCACCTGAAGGTCGACGATGACGACAGCATTCTGCATGCCGGACGCATGGCTGCGTTCGACGAGGCGCATTGTGGCGTCCTGCATCGTCGCGCTCTGCATTGCGATTGTGATGGCAGGTATTGGCGCGCAGGATGTCTTTGCACAAAGCGTCGCAACCCCGGCTCAGCAGGATGCTCCCGCACAGGAAGCCCCCGCACAGGAAGCCATTGTGCCGGAAGAAGTCGTGCCCGCTTTCGGCCCCTTGCAGGCCATCATGCAGGACAATCGCGACCTCGTCATCAATGCTTCCCGGCGCACCATCGGCCCGGTGATCGAGGCGCTGGGTGCCAGTGGATCAGACCGTACGGCGCTGTTGTTGCAGACTTGGCAGTCGCGCGATCTTTATCTCAATCCGGCTGACGGGCTCTTTGTCTTCGTCGAGCGGGCCGGTGGCGGGTTCAATCTCATCGACATCGATACCGGCGAGGTGATCGGCACCGCCGGCCGGCGTGACGTGGAGCAGCTGCGGCCCAATGGCGGCGTGCGCAGCGTCATCGGCTCCGCGCTCGTTCAGTTCCAGCTTCAGGACCCTGATCCCTTGCTGCGCCGCGAGGCGCTCACCGCCATCATGCGCGCGCCGGACGAGAGCCATCTGGAAGCGCTGCGCGCCTCCATCGAGGGCGAGGACGACCCGGCGATCCTGGCCGGCAAGCAGCGTCTGGAGCGCCTTCTGACCATCCAGTTCGCCTCGGCCGAGGACGAGCGCATAGCAGCGATCGGCAGCTTTTCCGGCGATATCGGCGTTGATGTGCGCGCTGTTCTCAATCCTCTCCTGCAAACCCGCATCGAGGTTGCCGATGGCGAGCCGCCGGCGAGCCGCAATGTCGCGGCGGTTCTGGAGCCGGGCGAGGGCGGTTTCAGCCGCGAGGCGGCCTATGCGTTGCTCGTGGAAGCAGGAAAGGCGCCGCCGCTCGTAACCGCGTCCGCGATCCGCGCCGCCCTGATTGCCAACATCGAGGAGGGCGCTGTTGCCGGCATCCGGGTCGGCCAGCTCGGCGACGAGGCCATGCGCCTTCGCGCTTATGAAGGGCTTGTGGCGGCCGGCCGCGCTCCAGAGGCGCCGAATGAAGCGTCCATTTCAGAGGCGCTCGCCGCCCACACCTTCTTTGAAAGCTACCGTGAACGCTCCGCGGCGGTGACCGATGCTGCGGCCGAAACGCTCGGGTCCATCGAACTGGCGCTGGGCTTCAATCAGGGCGTCGACCTGCTTCTCGACGCCCTGTCTCTGGCCTCGATCTATTTCCTCGCCGCCATCGGCCTTGCCATCACCTTCGGTGTCATGGGCGTCANNTCATCAACATGGCCCATGGCGAGTTCATCATGATCGGCGCCTATACCGGCTATGTCGTGCAGCAGCTCATCCCTGACTACACGATCTCCATTCTGGTCGCCCTGCCGCTCGCCTTTGCCATCACCTTTGCAGCTGGCGTGACGATGGAACGCCTCGTCATCCGCTGGCTCTACAAACGGCCGCTGGAAACGCTGCTTTCCACCTTCGGCATTTCCATTGCGCTCCAGCAGCTGGCCAAGAACATCTTCGGCACGCAGGCCCGCCCCCTGACCTCGCCGGACTGGCTCGGCGGTGCGCTGGTCATCAACGACGTGGTGTCGATCAGCTACATCCGCATCGCCATCTTCGTTCTGGCGCTGGTGTTTCTGGCCATCTTCCTCTTCGTGATGAAGAAGACCCGCATCGGACTGGAGGTGCGCGCCGTCACCCAGAACCCGCGCATGGCTTCCTCGGTCGGCATCAATCCCGACCGCATCAACATGCTCACCTTCGGCTTCGGTTCAGGCATTGCCGGCATTGCCGGCGTCGCCATCGGTCTTTTCGCGCAGGTCACATCCGAGCTGGGCCAGAACTACATCGTTCAGTCCTTCATGACCGTCGTGGTGGGCGGCGTCGGCAATATCTGGGGCACGCTTGCCGGTGCGACGCTGATCGGCGGCCTCCAGAAGGGCATCGAATGGCTGAACCCGTCCAACACGCTGGCGGCCCAGACCTACATGATCCTCTTCATCATCCTCTTCATCCAGTTCCGGCCGCGCGGCATCTTCGCGCTCAAGGGCAGGGCGGTGGAGAACTGAGCCATGCAGGGAAGCTTTTTCGCCCGAAACCCTTCGATCCTGATCTTCATTGCCCTTCTGGCGCTGTTCACGCTGGGCGCCACGGTGCTCTCGGAAGGTTTCGGCGCCGGCATCATCTCGACAAGCCTCGTCAAGACGCTCGGCAAGACGCTCTGCCTTTGCCTTGTCGCCATCGCCATGGATCTCGTCTGGGGCTACTGCGGCATCCTGAGCCTTGGTCACATGGCCTTCTTCGGGATCGGCGGCTACATGGTCGGCATGTGGCTGATGTATGCGCGCACCGAGGACATCGTTGCCGCCTCGCTGGCCAATGCCGAGATCCCGCCCACCGCGCAGGAAATCGTCGATGCCATCGGCACGCAGATCTTCGGCGTTGTCGGATCGTCCGAGTTTCCCTGGGTCTGGGCCTTTGCCGACAGCTTCGTGCTTCAGATGCTGCTGGTCGTTCTGGTGCCGGGGCTTCTGGCGCTGGTTTTCGGCTGGCTCGCCTTCCGCTCGCGCGTCACGGGCGTCTATCTGTCGATCCTCACCCAGGCGATGACGCTCGCCCTCTCGCTCTGGCTGTTCCAGAACGACAGCGGCCTTCGGGGCAACAATGGCCTTTCCGGCCTTCAGAACATCCCCGGCCTCGATCAGGTGCCGCAGGCAACGATCTCGGTCTGGTTCCTGTGGGCATCGGCGGTGGCGCTGGCGTTTGTCTATGCTCTGGCCGCCTTCATCATGTCCGGCAAGTTCGGCAGTGTTGTGCGCGGCATTCGCGACGATGAGGCGCGGGTGCGCTTTCTTGGATACCCGGTGGAGGGGTTCAAGCTTTTCGTCTTCACCGTCACGGCGGTCATGGCCGGCATCGGCGGGGCGCTCTATTACCCGCAGGCCGGCNNGCCGGCATCATCAACCCGGCCGAGGTCGCTCCGATTGCCTCCATCTATCTGGCGGTCTGGGTGGCGATCGGCGGGCGCGGGCGGATCTACGGCGCCGTCATTGGCGCTGCCTTCGTTTCGCTGCTGTCGAGCTGGTTCACAGGCGGCCGGGCACCGGACATTCCGCTCGGCTTCTACACGATCAAATGGGTCGACTGGTGGCAGGTGCTGCTGGGGCTCTCCTTCGTGCTGGTCACGCTCTTTGCCCCGAAAGGGATTGGCGGTCTCTTCGATCTCTTCATCAACCGCCGCAGCCCGGATCGCCATGGCGCCGATCTCGGCCCGGATGCCGGTTCGCTGCGCGAGAAGGAGGCTGACGCATGACAACGCTGCTGGAAGTTTCCGGCGTTTCGGTCTCCTTCGACGGCTTCAAGGC
>JAGRKQ010000054.1 GCA_020442235.1 Hyphomicrobiaceae bacterium
GCGGCCGCCACATCGCCGCCGCTGCCGAGTCGGCCGGCAGGAACATTGGCCAAAATTCCCTCGCGCTGCTTTTCGTTCAGCGCATCGGTCATCGGCGTTTCGATAAAGCCCGGCGCCACGCAGTTGACGGTGATGTTGCGGCTCGCAACCTCCTGCGCCAGGGCCTTGGACATGCCGGTGAGGCCCGCCTTGGCGGCAACGTAATTGCCCTGCCCCGGATTGCCGGTGGTGCCGACGACGGAAGTGATCTGCACGATGCGGCCATAGCGGCGCTTCATCATGCCCTTGAGAACGGCCCGCGACAGACGGAAGGCGGCTGTCAGGTTGACGGTCAGGACCTGCTCCCAGTCTTCGTCCTTCATGCGCATGAAAAGCTGGTCGCGGGTGATGCCGGCATTGTTGACAAGAATGTCGACCGGCGCGCCGGCGGCCTCCTCGGCGCGGGCGACGAGGCCATCGACGGCCGCCGCATCGGAAAGGTTGGCGGTCAGCGCAACGACCTTGTCACCATGACGGTCGGTGAGCGCGGCCAACGCCTCGGCGCGGGTGCCGGTGGCCACGACGCGGGCGCCGCCGTCCACCAGGGCATCAACGATGGCGCCGCCGATGCCGCCGGTCGCGCCGGTAACGAGAGCGGTCTTGCCGGAAAGATCAAACATGTCCTCAGTTCCTTCGTTTACCGGGCCGCTCAGGCGCCGAGCGCGGCGGCAACCGCATCGAGATCGTCGGGCGAGCCGACATTGAAGAGTTCGGCGTCCGGCGCGATGCGCTTGATCATGCCGGAAAGGGCCTTGCCCGAGCCGATCTCGACGAAGCGTGTCACGCCTTCATCGGCAAGGCGCTGAACGCTCTCGCGCCAGCGCACCGACCCCGTCACCTGCTGGACCAGAAGGTCGCGGATGATAGCCGGATCGCTGACCGGCGCGGCAGTGACATTGGCCAGAAGCGGCACGGCGGGCGCCGCCATCTCCACCTTCGACAGGGCCTCGGCCATGGCATCGGCGGCCGGCGCCATCAGGGCGCAATGGAAGGGAGCGGAAACCGGCAGGATCACCGCGCGCCTTGCGCCGCGTCCCTTGGCGATTTCGACCGCGCGCTCAACCGCCGCCTTGTGGCCGGAAACGACGACCTGACCGGGGGCGTTGTCATTGGCCGCCTCGCAGACCTCGTCGCCGGCCGCTTCGGCGGCAATCTCGCGCACGACATCAAGCTCCAGATTGAGAAGCGCCGCCATGGCGCCGACGCCAACCGGGACGGCATCCTGCATCGCCGCACCGCGCAGGCGCAAAAGCCGCGCCGTATCGGCGAGCGAGAAGGTGCCGGCCGCCGCAAGGGCGGAATACTCGCCCAGCGAGTGGCCGGCCACGAAAGCGGCGTGATCGGCAACCGTCACGCCCCTGGTTGCGAGGGCGGCGACGGCGGCAAGGCTGACGGCCATCAGCGCCGGCTGGGTGTTGGCGGTCAGCGTCAGCGCATCGGCCGGCCCCTCGAAGATCGTCGCGGAAAGCTTCTCGCCGAGGGCCTCGTCAACGGCGGCAAAGACCGCCGCGCTTTCAGGAAAGGCATCGGCAAGCGCCTTGCCCATTCCAACGGCCTGGGCGCCCTGGCCCGGAAAGACAAAAGCGGTGGTCATGATCGGCAGCCTCCCCTCGGGACTATGGTTGGCGCGGTTGTTCGCGTTAATCCCTGGGCAATGTCAAGAAGCGCGGCGGGATGTCGCTGTTGCCCGCCGGCACCGAACGCCCTAAAACCGGCGGCATCTACACAGTTTGGAATACTTCCAAAGAGGCCCCCATGCTCTCGAACCTTGCCGGACGCAAGCGCTTTTCCGATCTGACCGAGCAGCAGGTGCTGGCGCTCGCCATCTCTTCCGAAGAAGACGATGCGCGCATCTACCGCGATTATGCGCAGATGCTGCGGACCGATTTTCCGCAGTCCGCGAAGGTCTTCGAGGACATGGCCGCCGAAGAGGACCGCCATCGCGGCCGCCTCATCGAAGAGCATCGCCGCCGTTTCGGCGAGACCATTCCGTTGATCCGGCGCGAGCATGTTGCCGGCTTTTATTCGCGCCGGCCGATCTGGCTTGTCGAAAATCTCGGACTGGAGCGCATCCGCGAGGAGGCCTCCTTCATGGAGCGCCAAGCGCACAATTTCTATCTCAAGGCCGCCCAGCAGACGAGCGATGCGGGCACGCGCAAGCTGCTCGGCGATCTTGCCGCCGCCGAAGCCGGCCACGAGCGCGCCGCAGAAGCGCTGGAGGCCAGACACCTTTCCGAAGACGAGCGGGCCGAAGAGGACGCCGTCGCCCACCGCCAGTTCGTGCTCACCTGGGTGCAGCCGGGCCTTGCCGGACTGATGGACGGTTCGGTGTCGACGCTGGCGCCGATCTTCGCCGCCGCCTTCGCGACAGGCGACACCTTCCAGACCTTCCTCGTCGGCCTTGCGGCCTCGGTGGGCGCGGGCATCTCGATGGGCTTCACCGAAGCCGCCTCCGATGATGGCGAGCTTTCCGGGCGCGGCTCGCCGATGAAGCGCGGCATCGCATCGGGCGTCATGACCGCGCTCGGCGGGCTCGGCCATGCCCTGCCCTATCTCATCCCGCATTTCTGGACGGCGACCGCCATCGCCTTCGTCGTGGTCTTCGTCGAACTCTGGGCGATCGCCTGGATCCAGAACCGTTACATGGATACGCCGTTCTGGCGGGCAACGCTTCAGGTGGTCGTCGGCGGCGGGCTGGTTCTGGCTGCCGGCATTCTCATCGGCGGCAGTTAGGCAACGCCCCGATCGAGCGCGCTTGCATTTGCGCGGTTTCCGGCTATAACGCGCCGTCCTTCGATGATCGAAGGGCTCCGGCCGGGGGCTGAACGGAAGCGGCAGGTCTCATCCAGAGGCACGCCGAGGGACTTGGAAAAGACCCGTCTTCCCGTGTTCCCGCTCGTCAACAGCGCATCGAACGCCTTCTCGACAGAGACCCGCGTTTGATGAGGCTCCGCGCCGGATCAGGTCGAAAAGAAAGGCATGAACCATGGCTCTTTACGAGCATGTTTTCCTTGCCCGTCAGGACGTCTCCTCGCAGCAGGTCGAAGCGCTTGCCGAGCAGTTCAAGGGCGTTCTGGAGTCGCTGGGCGGCTCCGTCGGGAAGGTCGAATTCTGGGGGCTGAAGTCCCTCGCCTACCGCATCAACAAGAACCGCAAGGCGCATTATGCGCTGATGAATATCGACGCGCCGGCGCCCGCCATTGCCGAGATGGAACGTCAGATGGGCCTCAACGAGGACATCCTGCGCTTCATGACGGTCCGTGTGGAAGAGCTTGAGGAAGGCCAGTCGGCCATGCTCCAGAAGCGCGACCGTGACGACCGTCGCGGTGATCGTGGCGACCGCGGTGATCGCGGCGACCGTCCGCGCCGCAGCGACCGGGGCGACCGCGGGGACCGTGGCGAGCGCGGCCGTCGTGACGAGCGCAACGATTCGGATTCGGAGGACTGATCCATGGCGATGATTCACCAGCTGCCCTCGCGCCGTCCGTTCATGCGCCGCCGCAAGACCTGCCCGTTCTCCGGCACCAACGCGCCGAAGATCGACTACAAGGACATCAAGCTCCTGCAGCGCTACATTTCCGA
>JAGRKQ010000055.1 GCA_020442235.1 Hyphomicrobiaceae bacterium
GAAGGGTTTGATGATGGCTTCGATTTTTTTCATGGCCTCCCCGACTCCGTGATGCAGCGCTCTCGCGCCTTGGGCTGATCGCCATTCCCGCTCTAGCAAGGGGCGGGCCAGTTGCTTTCAGATCAGCAGTCGCTATCAAATCCTTAACATGGCGATCTTCGTTGATCTTCTGCATTTTGTGCAGCCTAAAAAATAGGCTTATAGATGAAAATATATGCAGACAATCTGCTCATCACGACGCCAATCTTCACCGCAAAGGCGATGCGCGCCTGCGAAAGCGCCGCCATCGCTGCCGGGACGGTCACGGGCTACGGGCTGATGGGCCGGGCCGGGCGGGGCGTGGTCGATGCCATTCTCTCGGATGCGGATCTGGCAATGGCCGCCAGGGCAGGCGTTCTGGTTCTGGCCGGGCCGGGGAACAATGGCGGCGATGGCTACGTCATCGCCGCGCTGATGAAGGCCAAAGGGTTTGCGGTGCGGATTCTGGCGCTGGGCGATCCGGCCCGTTTGCCGCCGGATGCCGCAAGGGCACATGATCTCTGGTGTCGCGACGGGGGAGCCGTTGAAGATGGGGAGGCCTTGGGGGACGAGTGGGGCGCGGATCCGGCGCTTGCGCGGTGCGGGCTGATCGTCGATGCGCTGTTCGGTGCCGGGCTTTCCCGCCCGATCGAGGGCACGGCGGCGGTCCTGATGGCAAGGGCCAATGCGCTGTGCGATGCCGGTGCGCGCTTGGTTGCCGTCGATTGCCCGTCGGGGCTCGATATGGACAACGGTGCCTTGCGGGCGCTGGGCGCGGCCGGCGAGGGCTTTGCCATCCGGGCCGATCTGACCGTCACCTTTCATGCCGAGCGGCCCGGACACTTCCTCGATGCCGGCCCAGAACAGTGCGGACGTCTGGCCTGCGTGGAGATCGGTCTTGACGACAAGGTGTCCCGGATCAGCAAGGCGTCGGCACTCGATGCGGCTGCGCTGATGCCGCCAAGATCGGGGCACAAATATCAGCGCGGGCATGTTCTCGTTGCCGCCGGTCCGCGTGGCAGAACGGGTGCGGCGCGTCTTTCAGCGCGCGCCGCCCTGAGAACGGGGGCGGGGCTCGCCACATTTCTTGCGCCGGAGGAGTCGGTTGCAGAACTTGCCGCGAGCGAACGGGCGGTGATGATCCGCGCCGGTGACGGTGCGGCGGGCCTTCAGGAGCTTCTCGCCGATCCGCGTTATGGCGCACTGGTTCTCGGGCCCGGAAACGGTATTGGCGACAGGCTGGCGGGGATGGTGGAAGCCGCTCTTGCCGATCCCCGGCCGCGGGGCATCGTTCTCGATGCCGATGCGCTGACAAGCTTTGCCGGCGAACCGGGCCGGCTTTTTGCGGCCATCCGGTCCAGCGCTTCAAAGGTCGTTCTGACGCCGCATGAAGGGGAGTTCGCCCGTCTCTTCGGTGATCTTGTCGGCATGGGCAAGCTGGATGCGGCCTGCAAGGCGGCGGCCCGCAGTGGCGCCGTCATGCTGTTGAAGGGAGCCGATACGGTGGCGGCGCACCCGGACGGGCGGGCGATCTTCGTGCCGGCGGCCTATGGGCGCGAGGCGCCGTTCCTGGCAACGGCCGGGTCCGGGGATATCCTGGCCGGCATCGTGGCTGCGCTCCTGCTGCGCGGCGGCGATGCGCTGGATGCAGCAGCGGCCGGGGCCTTCCTGCATCAGGAGGCCGGGCGGCGGGCCGGGCCGGGTTCCATGGCCGAGGACATCGAATCGGCGCTTCGGGGCGTTCTGGCCCAGGTCTGACCGGTCCCGATTGCGCCTGCTTTGGGCCTTTCTGGGCGCGTGGAGCGGTGCGCACGCGCTTTTCTCTTGATGGAACGGCGATCCTTTCTTATGACACGCCGCCGTGGCCGGTAACGCGCGGGTCCGGTTTGCGGGCGTGGTGGAACTGGTAGACACGCTGGATTTAGGTTCCAGTGGCGCAAGCCGTGGGGGTTCAAATCCCTCCGCCCGCACCATGCGCCACGCGGCGAACCCGAGAACGACCCCGCCGCCTTGCGGCACGAGATACCGAAGAAAACAGGATCCCATCCATGCAGGTCAGTGAAACCCTGTCCGAGGGTTTGAAGCGGCAGTTGAAGATCACCATTCCGGCCGCCGCCCTCAACGAGAAGCTCGCAGCGAAGATGGAAGAAGTGCGTTCGCAGGCGCGCCTTCCGGGCTTCCGTCCGGGCAAGGTGCCGCTGTCGCACGTCAAGCGCATGTATGGCCGCCAGCTGATGGTGGACATCATCAATGAAGAGCTGTCCTCTTCCACCAACGAGGCGATCAGCGCGCGCAACGAGCGTCCGGCGACCCAGCCGAAGTTCGAGCTTTCCGAGGAAGAAGGCGCCGGCGACAAGCTGATCGAAGGCGAGATCGATCTCGACGTGACCGTCGACTACGAAATCCTGCCGGAAATCGAGGTCAAGGATCACGCGGGCATCGCCATCGAGCGGCCCGTGGTCGAGGTCAGCGAAGACCTTCTGGAAAAGCGGCTCAATCAGCTGACCGCCAATTCGCGCCCCTATGAGCCGAAATCCGGTGATGCGCCGAAGGCGGAGCAGGGCGACAAGGTCACCATCAGCTTCGTCGGCAAGATCAATGGCGAACCCTTCGACGGCGGTTCGGGCGAGGGCATCGATCTTGTGATCGGCTCCGGCCAGTTCATCCCCGGCTTCGAGGAGCAGCTCGAAGGTGTTGCCAAGGGCGAAGAGAAGCTCGTGGAAGTGTCCTTCCCCGAGGAATATGCTGTTGCCAAGCTGGCCGGCCAGCCGGCGACCTTCGAGGTCACGGTCACCGAGGTGGCCGCGCCGGGTGAATTCGTTCTTGACGATGCCTTTGCCCAGTCGCTCGGTGTCGACACCGCCGACAAGCTGCGCGAACTGGTGCGCGAGCAGATGGTCGCCCAGTATGACGAGATGTCGCGCCGCAAGGCCAAGCGTCGTCTCCTCGACGAACTCGACAAGCTCTATGACTTCGATCTGCCCGAGGCGCTCGTCTCGCAGGAATTCGACGGCATCTGGGCGACGGTTCGCCGCGACGAGGAAGCGGCCGGCCGTCCGGTCGACGAGGCTTCCGAGGAAGCGGAAAAGTCCAAGGCCGACTACCGCAGGATCGCCGAGCGGCGCGTGCGCCTCGGCCTGCTTCTGGCCGAGATCGGCAACCGCAGCGAAGTCGACGTGACCGAGGACGAACTGCGTGAGGCGCTGATGGACCGCGCCCGCCAGAATCCGGGCCGCGAGCAGCAGGTTTTCGAGTTCTATCGCAAGAACCCGGAGCAGATCGCTTCGCTGCGCGCGCCGATCTTCGAGGAAAAGGTGGTCGACCTCCTGTTCGAGGCCATCACGGTTTCCGACAAGGCGGTGACGCCGGAAGAGCTGGAAAAGCCGGACGACGAAGACGCCTGAGCGCCTTCATTCACAGGCGATTCTCGATGAAAGGCGGCCCGCTGAGGGCCGCCTTTTTCGTTTGCGCCGGTGGAAAGCGTGAAAAAGCGCCATTTTGCGGCGCTTGGTAACGTTCTTCTCAAGGGTTGGGTGCAATCCCCTTTCTGCCGGGCTATGCCTTTCCTATGTGATGAGTCGATGACAGGGCGTTTGGCCCTTCCAGAGATCAACCGGACGCGGGGCGCGTCCGATGAGGAGCATGACAATCCATGATGCGCGATCCGATTGACCTGATGACGAACACGCTGGTTCCGATGGTGGTCGAACAGACCAACCGGGGCGAACGCGCCTTCGACATCTATTCCCGACTGCTCAAGGAACGGATCATCTTCATGACGGGGCCGGTGGAAGACCACATGGCGACCCTCGTCTGCGCGCAGCTTCTCTATCTTGAGGCGGAAAACCCCAAGAAGGAGATCGCGCTCTACATCAATTCGCCCGGCGGCGTCGTGACGGCGGGTCTGGCGATCTACGACACCATGCAGTTCATCAAGCCGGAAGTGTCGACGCTGTGCATCGGCCAGGCGGCTTCGATGGGTTCGCTGCTTCTGTGCGCGGGTGCGGCCGGGTCGCGCTTCTGCGTTCCGAATGCGCGCGTCATGGTGCATCAGCCTTCCGGCGGCTTCCGCGGTCAGGCCTCGGACATCGAGCGCCATGCTGAGGACATCATCAAGGTGAAGCGTCGCCTGAACGAGATCTATGTGAAGCACACCGGCCAGGATTACGACACCATCGAGCGGACGCTGGACCGCGACCACTTCATGAGCGCGGACGAAGCCAAGGCCTTCGGTCTCGTCGACGATGTGATCGCCAGCCGCGCCGATGTGGAAACGCCTTCGGCGGAAAGCTGAGCCGGCAGCCGGGTTAAGCCTCTTTTCACAGGCTGAAACCTAGGCTGTTCATCAAGGGTCGGGTTCCGGGACCGCGTATCGGGGTCATTCCGGGTCCAGTTGCGTTCAAAACCTTGGTGAGTCAGGTTGGAACAGGTGCAAAATGGCGTGCGCGCCGTTTTGCCGAAATGCTTGGAGAGACGCCGATGAGCAAGTCCAGCGGCAGCGATACGAAGAACACGCTCTACTGCTCGTTCTGTGGAAAGAGCCAGCATGAAGTGCGCAAGCTGATCGCCGGTCCGACGGTGTTCATCTGCGACGAGTGCGTGGAATTGTGCACCGATATCATCCGCGAGGAGAACAAGTCCTCGCTGGTGAAGTCGCGTGACGGCGTGCCGACGCCGAAGGAAATCCGCAATGTCCTCGACGATTATGTCATCGGGCAGGATTCGGCGAAGAAGGTGCTCTCGGTTGCCGTGCACAACCACTACAAGCGCCTCAACCACGCGCAGAAGAACAACGACGTCGAACTGGCGAAGTCCAACATCCTTCTGGTTGGCCCGACGGGTTGCGGCAAGACGCTGCTTGCCCAGACGCTGGCACGCATCCTCGATGTGCCCTTCACCATGGCCGATGCGACGACGCTGACCGAAGC
>JAGRKQ010000056.1:0-3276 GCA_020442235.1 Hyphomicrobiaceae bacterium
GCAGGTGCTCGTCGACACCGGCGTCGACTGCAAGAACCAGCTTGTCGGCGAGGACGTGCAGCATCTGGATGGCGTCGTCTACACCCATCCGCATGCCGACCATCTGCATGGGCTTGACGACCTGAGGCCGTTGGCGATCCGCCATCGCAAGCGCGTCGACGTCTATATGGATGCGGACACGTCGCGGCGCGCCCATGAGGCCTTCGGCTATTGCTTCGTCACACCGGAAGGCTCGAACTATCCGCCAATCCTGGAAGAACACAGGATCGAGGACGGACGGCCGTTTTCCGTTCCCGGGGCAGGCGGCGCTTTGCCCTTTATCCCGTTCAGCGTCGATCACGGCGACATTCGCGCCCTCGGGCTCCGGATCGGCGATCTCGTCTATCTGCCGGATGTGAAGCGCGTCGAGGAATCGGCGCTCGATGCGATGCGCGGCGCGCGCATTCTCATCGTCGATGCCTTGCGCGACCGCGAGCACGTCAGCCATTTCAATGTCCGTGATGCGCTGGCCCTGATCGACGCCGTGAAGCCGGAACGCGCGGCGCTGACCAATCTCCACATCGATCTCGATTATGCGGAGCTTCTGGGTCGCTGTCCGCCGGGCGTCGAGCCAGCCTATGACGGCATGGTCTTCGAGGGCTTCTGAATCCCGTGACATTTGCGCATCGGGCACGATGGCTCAAATGGCTTGTGCACCGGCCGGCCCATGCGATTATATTCCATAATCTATCTTATCGGATAATTAGATCGTGGTGCGAAGTCATCCTGACAGTCTGGGAATGCGCCAAGCGATTGATTTTCAAATGAAACGCAGATCAGCAGTCGCAGCTCTTCCCCGGGCGGTCGAACAGCCCTGAAAGCGCCAGAACCAGCCAGCCCAGGATCAGCAGCGATCCGCCCGTCGGCGCCGCCATGGCAAAGAGCCGTTCGCCATAAAGCGCTCTGAGGGCCAGATCGCCGCAGAAGAAAACAAGGCCGAGCATGGTCAGCGCCGTCACTCCGCGTTGCCAGTATCCTGCCCGGCCGGAAAAGCCGAGGGCCGCCAGCAAGGCGCCATGTGTGAGCGCCACAAGCGCCACGGCGCCCATCAGACGCGCATCGGATCCATGCGCCGAGGCTGCGGCCGCCGCAACGCCGCCGGCCCCTGAAAGCCCGGCAAGAACGAGCATGACGCGATTGCAGAACAGCATGAAACCTCACGGGAAACGGAATCGGAGCTTGAGAGCCCTTTATAGGCCCGTCCAACCATCCGATCTGCAAATTGAGATGTGGATGAGGCAAATCAGCACGGCCTGGCCGAAGCCGCGCTGCTAGACTGCACCCCATGGAACCATCCCGCGACATATCCCGCCTTCTTGAGATCATGGCCCGCCTGCGCGATCCTGAAGGCGGATGCCCCTGGGACATCGTCCAGACCTACGAGACAATTGCCCCCTACACCATCGAGGAAGCCTATGAAGTTGCCGACGCCATTGCGCGCGGCGACATCGAGGATCTGCGCGATGAACTGGGCGACCTTCTGCTTCAGGTGGTCTTCCACGCCCGCATGGCCGAGGAAGAGGACGCGTTCGATTTCGGCAGCGTCGTGGAGGCGATCTGCACCAAGATGATCCGGCGCCATCCACATGTTTTCGGCGCCGGCGCTGCCCACGATCCGGCAACCGTGAAGGCCAACTGGGCGGCGATCAAGGCGCAGGAGAAAGCCGAAAGACGGGAAAGGCGCGTGGCAAGAGGCTTGCCGGACGACACCGGCGCCGGCCTGCTCGACAGCGTCTCCAAGGGCCTGCCCCCGCTCCTGCGCGCGCTCGAATTGCAGCGCAAGGCCGCAACCGTCGGCTTCGACTGGAACGATCCTCGCGCCGTTCTGGACAAGATCGCCGAGGAATGCGCCGAGGTCGTCGAGGCCAGCGAAGACGGATCGAACCACGATGCGCTCGCCGATGAAGTCGGCGATCTCTTCTTCGTTCTGGTCAATCTGGCGCGCCATCTCAAGGTCGATCCCGAGGCTGCGCTTGGCCGTGCAAACGCGAAATTCGTCCGGCGATTCGCCTCGATGGAAGAAGCGCTTCGCCAGAATGGCGAAATCCCGCAGGAAAAAACTCTGAATGAGTTGGAGGCGCTGTGGGTGGCGGCCAAAGAGGCCGAACGGCGCTAGACCGCCTCTGGTCCGGCCACAGGCGGCCTGGCCTTGTCCCCGAAACGCTTCATCGCCATCGCCGCCCATTTTGCGTCGAAACGAACGACAAACAGCATGGCGCCGTCCTCATCGGAGCGGGTCTCTGACAGCACCTCGCCATTGCGGAAAAGCCAGGCACGCCCTTCCCCGTCGCCGGCATCAAGCGCGATCTCCAGCGTCTCATAGCTTGCGGCCAGACGTCCGGCGACGATCCCCAGGAGCGCTTCCAGCCCCTCTCCCTGCAAGGCCGATGTCACGGTGACCGTCAGGTCGTGGCGCCCGCGCTGCGCCATGGCCGTCAGCGCTTCGGCCTGATCCTGCGGCAGGCGATCGATCTTGTTCCAGACCTCGATGATGCGCTCGGGGTCGAAGGGATTGATGCCGAGCGTCGTCAGAACGCTTTCCACATCGCGCGCCTGCGCCTCGGTGTCGGGATGGCTGATGTCGCGCACATGCAGGATGATGTCGGCCTGCAGAACCTCTTCCAGCGTAGCCCGGAAAGCGGCCACGAGATCGGTCGGCAGATCGGCGACGAAGCCCACCGTGTCCGACAGAATCGCCTGTCCGCCGGAAGGCAGGTCCAGACGGCGCATCGTCGGGTCGAGCGTTGCGAACAAGAGATCCTTCGCAAACACTTCCGAATGCGTCAACGTATTGAAAAGTGTGGATTTCCCGGCATTGGTATAACCGACAAGCGCCACCACCGGCACCGGCGTCTTCTCCCGCTTGGAGCGTTGAAGCCCACGCCTTTTGCGCACGGTTTCGAGCTGGATTTCCAGCTTGGCGATCTTGTCCTGGATGATCCGCCGGTCGGCCTCGATCTGGGTTTCGCCGGGGCCGCCGAGAAAACCGACGCCGCCTCTCTGGCGTTCCAGATGGGTCCAGGAGCGCACCAGCCGCCCCTTCTGGTATTTCAGATGCGCCAGTTCGACCTGTAGCCGCCCTTCGGCCGTTTGCGCCCTCCGCCCGAAGATTTCCAGGATAAGGCCGGTGCGGTCGATCACCTTGGCCTTGATGGCGCGCTCCAGATTGCGTTGCTGGATCGGCGACAATTCGTGATCGAACACGACAATGCCCGCCTCGCCATCCTCGACGATGCG
>JAGRKQ010000056.1:3366-11708 GCA_020442235.1 Hyphomicrobiaceae bacterium
ATGGCTTCGGCGAGGCCTCTGGCCTCTTCCACCTGCGCTGGCGTCGAGCGCTCGTCGAGATCCGTTTCCCGGCGCGAAAGCCAGGGAACCACGATGACCGCCCGTCCCGTGGAGGCATGAAGCGCCCCGACAGGATGTTCGCTCAAGCGTCGCCCTCTCCGCCCTCGTCGGTCGGATCGAAGAGCTGCACGGGCGTAGCCGGCATGATGGTCGAGATGGCGTGCTTGTAGACAAGCTGCGAGTGACCATCGCGGCGCAGAAGGACGCAGAAATTGTCAAACCAGGTGACGATGCCCTGCAGTTTCACGCCGTTGACGAGAAAGATCGTCAGCGAGGTTTTCTGCTTGCGGACGTGATTGAGGAAGGCGTCTTGGAGGTTTGGGGCGCGGTCGGTCGCCATGGGGGCTCCGGTGTTTCATTTGGTGTTGTTCCCGGATGCGTGGTCACGCTTCCAAGGCCGGTATGTTGCAAACGCTAACACGACCTTCGGTTTACCGGAAGCGGTTTCACGTCCCATTGCAAATGGGGCACCTCTGCGCCCACCGCAAGGTCAGCGGCGCCAGATCGCCGTGCTGATCACCGCAAGCAGCACGACCACCTCCACGCGGCCGATGATCATGCCCGCCATCAGGGCAATGAGGCCGCTATCGGCAAACTCGCGGTAATGCGGCCATTCGGCCAGCGGCTCGAAGCCGGAAAGGTAAAGCGGGCCGTTGTTGGTCAACGCCGCAATGGCGGACACGACGGCAGCCTCGCCGGAAGGAAGCGCCGGCGCAACCGCCAGGGTGATGGCGGTGATCGCGCCGACGAAAACGGCAAAGCAGGTCCAGGCCGCTGCCAGCATGTCGGCCTGCTCGCGTTCGTCGTGACGTGCGGCGCGCGGCACGCTGTGCGGGTAAATCATGAGGTCGAGTTCGCGCAGGGCGCGCCGCATCATCATGCCGGTCCGGTGCAGCTTCAGCCCGCCGGCGGTCGAGAGCGTTCCCCCGCCGATGACAGCAAGCGTCAGGACCGCCGTGACCGGCAGGATGGCCATGCCGGAATCGCGCACTTCAAGCCCGGTGGAGGTGATCAGCGAAACCGCTGTGAAGAGGCCCTCGCGCAAGGCGTCATCCGCAGGCAGAACCCGCAGGGATCCGGCCGCGAGCACGAACAGCGCAGAGGATACGAGCCCCACCCCGACCATGAGCAGGATCAGGAACAGGCTTTCCTGCCGGTGCCGCCGTCCGCCGGAAGCATGCCAGGAATGCAGCGCCCGGTGCCAGAAGATGCTGGTGCCGCCGATGGCCATGAAGACGATCAGAACCCATTCGGCGGCCGGCAGGCCGAGATCGGAGACGGTGCCCTCATAGGGCATGAAGCCACCGGTCGAAACCGCGCTCGTGGCGAAGGAAAGCGCGGGAAAGGCTTCCATGCCGCAGGCGATGAGAAGGGCAAAACAGACAAGCGTCACCGCACCGTAGATGCCGGCAAGCGCCGAGAGCCTCCTTGTGCCGACAGCGGCGGTCGTCGTGCGGCCCAGAAGCTGCGGATTGCCGCCGATACCGCGCGGCGAGAGCACCAGAACGATGCCGAAGAGCGTGGCAAGGCCTCCGGCCCATTGCAAAAGGCTGCGGTAGAACAGGATCGGCACCGGCAGGGTGTCGGCGGGCGGCAGGGCCGATGCGCCGGTGGTCGTGAGACCGGAGACCGCCTCGAACAGCGCCTCCACCCAGCCGGCATCGGTCAGGGCGACGAAGGGCAAGGCGGCCGGGATCGGGATCACCACCCAAAGCACGATCAGAGACCAAAGGCCCGTTCGGCGCCAGTTCGGTTCGCCCCGGCTTTGAAAGGCAAAGCGGAAGAGGCCGGCAAAGAAGGCCACACCGGAAGCAAAGAAGAAGAAGGCCGAAGCCCCCTCGCCTGTCGCCAGCGCAACCGGAATGGTCGCTGTCAGGAGTGCGGCGAGAACCGCAAGCGCGATGGCGCTGGCCTTGAGGAGGCCGACCATCGTCAGAAAAACTCGAGCGAGACGCGGAACATCTGCTCCACTTTGCGAACCTTGTCCGCGAGGGCGAAGATGATCACCCGGTCGTGGGCCTGGATGGTCGTGCTCCCGTCCGGGATGATGACCTCGCCGTGACGGTAGATGGCGCCGATGCGGATACCGTCTGCGAGAGCCAGTTCGCGCATCGGCTTGCCCACCAGCGGCGAGGTTTCCAGCGCCTCGGCCTCGATCACCTCGGCCTTGCCCTCCTGCACCGAATGCACGCCCCGGATGCGTCCGCGCCGCACATATTGCAGGATCTTGGAGATCGTCACCTGCCGCGGGTTCACATAAGCGTCGATGCCGAGTGACTGGGTCAGCGCCGGATAGCTCAGATTGTTGATCAGCGACAGGTTCTGTTTGCAGCCGAGCCGCTTGGCCATGACGCAGGACAGGATGTTCACCTGGTCGTCATTGGTCAGAGAGACCATCACATCGGCTTCCGGCACATCCGCCTCGCGCAGGATGTCGTTGTCGAGTGCGGAGCCGTGCAGGACGACGGTGCGGTTGAGCTGGTCGGCAACGGTCACGGCGCGCTCGCGGCTTGCCTCGATGATCTTCACCTTGGCCTTGCGGTTGCGCTCCTCGATCGCCTGGGCGACGAAGGTGCCGATATTGCCCCCGCCGGCAACCACCACGCGGTTCAACTCCTGGCCCTCACGGCCGAAAATCCCGAGCGTGCGCCGGACCTGAACGCGCTCGGCAATGAAATAGATCGTGTCGCCGGCAAGGATGGAATCAGCGGATCGCGGAACGAAGATCTTGCCGCCACGCATGATGCCGACGACGACGGCGTTGAGATCGGGAAAAAGCTCCGTCAACTGGCGCAGCGGCGTATCGATGACCGGGCAGTCGTCAGGGATCGTCAGGCCGACAGCGGCGACGGTCTCATCGGCAAAGCGCACCGAATCGATGGTGCCGGGCAGCGCAAGACGTCGAAGAACCATTTCGCCCACTTCGATCTCAGGCGAGATGATGACGTCGATCGGCATGTGATCGCTGGAAAAAAGATTTCGCCAATGGCCGCGCAGATAATTCTGCGCCCGGATGCGAGCCACCTTGGTCGGCACATTGAACAGCGAATGAGCCACCTGACAGGCGACCATGTTCACCTCGTCATAGAGCGTGACGGCGATGATCATGTCGGCCTGATCGACACCGGCCTGAAGCAGGACATCGGGATGCGCGCCATGACCGATGAAGCCGCGCACATCCAGCGTGTCGCGGATGACCTGAATGAGGTCGGGAGAGGTGTCGACGACGGAGACATCGTTCGCTTCGCGCGACAGACGCTCCGCGATGCCATATCCGACCTGCCCTGCCCCGCAGATGACGACTTTCATAGAGGCCTCGCTGGCTCAACTGCCGTGAATCGTATTCCGGCGGTCAACCTATCCCAAGCGCCTTGAGTTTGCGATGGAGCGCGGAGCGTTCCATGCCGATGAACTCGGCCGTGCGGGAGATGTTCCCGCCGAAGCGGTTGATCTGCGATGTCAGATACTCGCGCTCGAACACCTCGCGCGCATCGCGCAGGGCCAGCGACATGAGATGCTCTCCGCCCGAGCGGGTGGTCTTGGGCGCCACCGCCGCCACCTCACCCGGCAGCATGTCGGCGGTGATCGGCGAATCCGCATCGCCGCGCGCCAGGATCATCAGGCGTTCCACATTGTTGCGCAGCTGGCGGATGTTGCCCGGCCAGTCATGGGCCTGAAGCAGGGCCATCGCATCGTCGCCGATGCGCCGCAGCGGCAGGCCGCTGGCGAGCGAAATCTGGCTCATGAAATGCTGCACCAGGAGCGGGATATCGTCGCGTCGCTCGGCCAGAGCCGGGACATGCACCGGCACGACGGCCAGACGGTGATAGAGATCGGAGCGGAAGACGCCCTCCTCGACCATGGCGTCCATGTCCTGCGAGGTCGAGGACAGGATGCGCACATCCACCTGCACCCGCCGCGTTCCGCCGACACGGGTAAAGGTCTGGTCGACGAGAACGCGCATGATCTTGGTCTGGGTCTCGCGCGGCATGTCGGCGACTTCGTCAAGATAGAGCGTGCCGCCATGGGCTTCTTCCAGCGCACCGACCTTGCGCGGCCGGCCGGGCTCGGCCTCGGTGCCGAAGAGTTCGATCTCCATCGTTTCCGGAGTGATGGCGGCGGCATTGAGGACGACAAAAGGCCCCTTGGCGCGTTGCGAGGCGTTGTGGATGGAACGCGCCGCCAACTCCTTGCCCGAGCCTGAGGGGCCGGTGATGAGAATGCGGCTGTTGGTCGGCGCCACACGCTCGATCAGCGAGCGCAACTGGTTCATCGTGCTGGAAGCGCCGACAAGCTCGGAGGTCTCGCCACTGCGCTGGCGCAACTCGCGCACCTCGCGCCGGAGCATGGAGGTTTCGAGGGCCCGCTCGGCGACGAGCACGAGGCGGTCTGCCTTGAACGGCTTCTCGATGAAGTCGAAGGCCCCCTTCTTGATCGCATCGACCGCCATGTCGATGGTGCCATGGCCGGAAATGATGATCACCGGCATGTCGGGATGCTGTTCGCGGATCACCTCGAGGATCTGCATGCCGTCGAGGCGACTGCCCTGAAGCCAGACATCGAGGAAGATGAGGTTCGGGCGCCGCGCCTCAATCGCCTGCAAGGCGCTGTCGGCATCATGGGCGGTGCGTGTCCCGTGCCCTTCATCGTCGAGGATGCCGGAAACGAGCTCGCGGATGTCGGCCTCGTCGTCAACGATCAGGATATCGGAGCTCATGGCGCAGTGTCCGTTTCTGGGGTGGCGGTGTCGGTGGACGATTGGGCGGGATGGGCCGCATCGCGCGGCAGGCGGACGCGACAAAGCGCGCCCTTGGAGCCTTCAAGCCGCAGCGAGGCATCCAGAAGCTCGATGCTGCCGCCATGGTCTTCCACGATGCGCTTGACGATGGCGAGGCCGAGCCCGGTGCCCTTTTCTCGCGTTGTCATATAGGGCTCAAGCAGCCGCGCGCGGTTGGCATCGGGAAAGCCGATGCCGGTGTCGGCGATGTCGATGATGATGCTGTCGTCATCGGCCTCCAGATAGAGCGCGACGCATTCGTCGTCGCCCTGTTCCTTCTTGGCACCGATGGCCTCCATCGCGTTCTTCAACAAATTTGTGAGAACCTGACCAATAAGCCTTTCATCAAAAATGGCTTCTATGGATTCATCGGGAATATGCGGCTTGATCTCGATATCGCTGCGCCCGACCCCCATCATGAAGACGCTCTGCCGCGCAACCTCGGCGATGTTGCCCGGCTTGAAGCTGGGCTTGGGCATTCTTGCGAAGGTCGAGAACTCGTCGACCATGCGCCCGATGTCGCCGACCTGGCGGATGATGGTGTCTGTGCACTGGTCGAAGATGTTGCGATCCTGCTCGATCAGCTTGCCGAAGCGGCGCTTGAGGCGTTCCGCGGAAAGCTGGATCGGCGTCAGCGGGTTCTTGATTTCATGGGCGATGCGGCGGGCGATGTCTGCCCATGCGGCGCTGCGCTGGGCCGATAGAAGATCGGTCACGTCGTCGAGGGTGACAACCCCCCCGCCTCCGGCCTCTTCGCGCGTCACCCGCAGCGTGAAGCTGCGCTGCTCGCCGTTCTGGCGTGTGAGGTTGACCTGGGTCTGGTGGACGCGCTTGGGATCGCGCAGGGCCGCACTGATCGCTCCGGTCAGTTCCGGCACGACCTTGTCGACGGGCTGGCCCATGATTTCGGATTTGGGGCCGAGATCGAGAACCGCGCGTGCCGTGCGGTTGGCGATGGTGACCTTGCCATTCGCATCTATGCCGATGACGCCGGCCGAAACGCCGGAAAGAACGGTCTCGGTAAAGCGCCGGCGTTGATCGATCTGGTCGTTGGCCGCCAGAAGCTCGTCACGCTGGGTGCGCAGCTGCGCCGTCATGCGGTTGAACTGGGTCGTCAGGTTGCCAAGATCGGAATCGCTGCCACGGGTTGGCACCTGCACATAAAGATTGCCGCTGGCGACCTGATCGGCCGCGTTGATGAGGCGCATGATCGGATCGACAAGCCGGTTGGCAAAGCCGATGCCGATCCAGATTGCCGCGAGAAGCACCACCAGCGCCACGCCGGCGAAGATCAGGCCGAAGGCGATCTGCACCCCGCCCCGCCGCGTTTCCAGGTCGCGATATTCGAGGAAGTTCAGTTCGGTTGTATTGAGATACTGGATGATGCGCGGATCGACGGTTCGGGCAATGTAGAGATAGAGGTCGGGATAGGAGGCGAGCTTGATCAGGCCGCCGACCTGATTGGTGTCGCCGGGCGGGATCATCAGCGCTTCGCCGACACTTGCCTGCGCCATGATGCGTGGTCCCGGCAGGCGGAAACTGTCGCTGAAGGGGGTTCGCGCCCGCAGGACCTCGCGTCCCTCGGCATTGAGAAGCGCCAGATAAGGCAGACCGTGCAGGCGGGCCTGGGTCGACATATAGGCCAGAAAGCGGATCGAATCGAAATCGTAGAGCGGCCTTTGCCGGTCGAAATCGGCCGCCAGCGAAATGAGATCGGCCCGCAGCACCACCGCATGCTCGTCAAGATAGGCGCGCGCGACGGTGAGCGAGTAATTGACGATCGACTGGGTGCGTTCCTCGAACCATCGGTCGAGACCACGGTCGAGCGTCACGGACGCGACGATGGCGACCAGCACGGCCGGCAGGGCCGCAACGAGGCTGAACAGCACCACCACACGCAGGTGCAGTCGTGAAGCAGCAGAATCGCTGCGCCCGATGCCGCGTGCGACCTGCGTGAGTTCGGCAATGATGACGAGGATCAGCGCCGCAATGAGGACGCCATTGATCAGAAGAAGATCGGCGATGACGGCATCGGTGGGGATGGTGTCGGTGAGGCCGGTCAGGACGGCGAAGCTGTAGGCCGCCGTTGCCAGCGAGGCGACCATCAGGATGGCGCCGATCATGCGCAGCCAGCCGCGACGCTCACGCGGCGCTACAAGAAGGGTGCGTTCACTGGCGGTGTTTTGCGCCATCAAGCCCCACAGTGTCAGAATGCGCGCTAGGAATCACACACTTGTTGCGCTGAGGCAACAAACTTGTTGCGGCATTGTGACAAAGCTGTGGCCTGAAAGCCCTAACGAGGCCGCCGCATCACGTCGATCTCAAGATCGCGGATCTTCTTGCGCAACGTGTTCCGGTTGAGACCGAGAAGCTCCGCAGCGCGGATCTGGTTGCCGCGCGTTGCGGCCAGAGCCGCCGAGATCAACGGAATTTCGATCTCGTGCAGGATGCGGTGGTAGAGCCCGGCCGGCGGCAGGTCCTCGTAAGCTGCAAAATAGGCGGCCAGATGCCGCTCCACCGATTCTGACAGCGACTTGCTCGGCGCCATGCCCGCGCCATCCTCGGCGCTGGCCGGTTCCGGCGCCCGCTCGCCCTGCTGCAATTCCTGCTCGACGATGGCGTCGGTGATGGTGTCCTGCGGATAAAGCGCGGCCAGGCGGCGAACGAGATTTTCAAGCTCGCGGATGTTGCCGGGCCAGCGATAGCGGCGCATGCGCTCCAGCGCCGCCCCTTCGATCTCCTTGACCGGCAGTCCTTCCTTGCCGACCAGCGTGAAGAAGTGCCGGGCAAGATCGGGGATATCCTCACTGCGTTCGCGCAGGGGCGGAAGGCGGATCGGCACCACGTTGAGGCGGAAATAAAGATCTTCGCGGAACAGCCCCTGATGGATCAGGGCGCGCAGATCCTTGTTTGTCGCAGCCACGATGCGCACATCGGTGCGGATCGGCGTGCGTCCGCCGACGGTCGTGTATTCGCCCTGCTGGAGCACACGCAGAAGCCGGGTCTGCGCCTCCATCGGCATGTCGCCGATCTCGTCGAGGAAGAGCGTTCCCCCTTCCGCCTGCTCGAAGCGGCCGATATGGCGGGCCGTGGCCCCGGTGAAGGCGCCCTTTTCGTGGCCGAACAGTTCGGATTCGATGAGGTCGCGCGGGATTGCGGCCATGTTGATCGCCACGAAGGGGCCCTTGGCCCGCTTGCCATAGTCGTGCAGCGCCCGCGCCACGAGTTCCTTGCCGGTCCCGCTTTCGCCGCTGATCATCACCGTCAGATCGGTCTGCATCAGGCGGGCGAGGATGCGGTAGATTTCCTGCATGGCCGGCGAGCGCCCGACCAGCGGCATCGCCTCGCTCTCTTCCGGCGGGCGGGCCGGTTCTGTGATGCTGCGCGGTTCCGAAAGTGCGCGGCCGACGATGCCGATCAGTTCCTTCAGGTCGAAGGGCTTGGGCAGATAGTCATAAGCGCCTTTTTCCGAAGCCCGGATGGCCGTCATGAAGGTGTTCTGCGC
>JAGRKQ010000279.1 GCA_020442235.1 Hyphomicrobiaceae bacterium
GCGGGCCTGCGCGAAAGCCATGCCCACGACGTGACCATCACCCGCGAGAGCCCGAACTATCCTTCCAGCACCTGACGGAAAGCGACGATCGTGGCGACACTCACCGCTTCCGGCCTTGTTTTGATCCTTGCGGCCACGACGCAGATCGTCTTCACGCTCGCCCTGATCCTGTTTGCCGGCCGCACCCGGCTGGGCGCGATCCGGCGCGGCGAAGTGCACATCCGCGACATTGCGGTCTCCGGTGAAGGCTGGCCGCCGGCGGTCCGGGCTGTCGGCAACGCCATGAACAACCAGTTCGAGACGCCGACGCTGTTCTATGCGCTGGTGGCCTTTCTCGTTCTTCTGGGCGATCCGGGCTGGATCGCCGCGCTGATTGCCTGGGGCTATGTCGGCGCACGGATCGGCCATGCGGTGGTCTATATCCGCGGCAATCACGTTCCGACCCGTTTCCGCTGGTTCTTCGCCGGGTTTCTGTTTCTGGCAGCGCTCGCGGTGCTGACGTTCGGCATCATCCTGTTGAGGCTTGTCTCCTGATGCGCGACGGTGGGCGGCTGGCCGCCGCCATGGATGTCCTGGCCGATATGGAGGCCCACCATCGCCCGGCGGCGCTGGCGCTTCGGGACTGGGGTGCGCGCCACCGCTTTGCCGGTTCCGGCGATCGCTCCGTCATCGGCAATCTCGTCTATGACGCCCTGCGCGGCCGGGGCGCCTATCGCGCCGCGCTTGGCGCCGAAACGCCGCGGGCCGATGTCCTCGGCGCCTATGTCTGGGGCTGGGGGCGCGGGCTCGATGGTCTGAGGAGTGTGCTGGACGGCGATCCGCATGCGCCGGCAGCACTGACGCCCGAGGAAGAGGCTGTTCTTGGCGCGGATCTTTCCGGGCATCTTGCCGGCAAGGATCTGGCCGCGCGGGCCAGCATTCCCGCCCTTGCCGCAGCGCCCCTCGAGCGGGTCTTTGGCGATGCGGCCGAACGGGAAGCCCGTGCCATGATGGAGCGTGCACCGCTCGATCTGCGCGTCAACACACTGAAGGCCGATACCGTGAAGGCGTTGAAGGCGCTGGCGCGGTTCGGGGCCGAACCCGCCGGCTTTCTGGGCGAGGGGCTGCGCATTCCCGCGCCGGCTCCCGAGGGACGTCTGCCGAACCTTCAGGGCGAGCCGGCTTTCGCCAAGGGCTGGGTGGAAATTCAGGACGAGGGGTCGCAGATCGCGGCGCGGCTGGCATTGGCCGAACCCGGTCAGCAGGTGCTCGATTACTGCGCCGGCGCTGGCGGCAAGACCCTGGCGCTTGCAGCCCTGATGGACAACAAGGGCCAGCTTTTTGCCCATGATGCCGACCGCCACCGCATGGCCGATCTCTGGCCGCGCCTCAGCCGGGCCGGTGTGCGCAACACCCAGATTCTGACGCCGGGCGATCCGGCGTTGTCAGGCCTGAGGGGCCGCATGCACCGGGTCGTCGTCGATGCGCCCTGCACGGGCTCCGGGACCTGGCGGCGCGGCCCGGACACCAAATGGCGCCTGAGCGACAAGGCGCTGGCGACGCGCATGGCGGAGCAGGATCGCGTCCTTGCCGAAGCCGCGCCCTTCACCGCGCCGGGCGGGCGCCTCGTCTACATCACCTGCTCGCTGTTCGCCGAAGAAAATGAAGACCGCATCGAGGCCTTTCTGGAAACGCGGGCGGGAAGCGATTTCACGCTTCTGGATGCGGCTTCCCTCTGGTCCGAAGCCTTGTCCGTGGCGGCTCCTGAAGGAAGCTTTGTGCCGGTCGGGGCAAGGGGAACGGCCATCCGCCTGACGCCCGCCCGCCACGGCACGGACGGATTTTTCATTGCCGTTCTGGAAAGGGCCGGCCGTGGCTGAGTTCGGCGACATCTTCGGCAAGACGCCGGTGCTGCATCCTGCCGGCCGGGAACGCATCCTGATGCTGATGGCAACCGACAAGGAACTCGGGCCTCATCTCAAATCCCTGATCGAGCCGTCCATCATCGGCGTCGGGCCCGTGGAGGCCGCCGCCGGAACGGCTGCCGCGCTCGGCTATCTTTTGGCCCGGGACGAAATGCCGACCCGGATCGTCTCCCTTGGCTCGGCGGGAAGCCGCACGCTGGAACAGGGCGCCGTCTATCAGGTCGCGAGCGTTTCCTACCGCGACATCGACGCCTCGGCGCTGGGGTTTGAAAAGGGCCGCACGCCGTTTTCCGATCATCCACACGACATTGCGCTGGAAACGCCCTTCGGCGAGACGCCGAAAGCCCGGCTTTCCACCGGCGGCAAGGTGATTTCGGGGGCCGACTACGACCCGATCGATGCCGATATGGTGGATATGGAAAGCTTTGCCGTGGTGCGGGCTGCCGCGCGCTTCAAGGTGCCGGTGGTTGGCCTTCGCGGCATCTCCGACGGCGCGGAGGAACTGCGCCACTACAACGACTGGGCCTCGACGCTGGAAGCGCTGGATGCGCATCTGGCGAGCGCCCTTTCCCTCTATCTTGCCCGCCTGGCAGAATCCGATTAAGGCCTCGCGATGACCCAGCACATCGATACCGTCCTCATCATCGACTTCGGCAGCCAGGTGACGCAGCT
>JAGRKQ010000280.1 GCA_020442235.1 Hyphomicrobiaceae bacterium
CATCAGCGTTTCGGCGACGAAGCGCCCGCCGAACAGGCCGAAGCGCCCGCGCTCGTCCGGGCCGGTGCGATAGGAATTGACGGGTGCGTTCATCGCGTCTGACCGCTTTCTCTGCATGTGGGCAAGGCCGCCCCGGCCTGTGCCGCATCGGCCTGCCGGGCCGCCTCGACGAAGGCTTTGATCTTCTCCGGCGCCTTGACGCCGGGCGCGGATTCCACCCCCGACGAGACATCGACCGCCTCGGGTCGGACCCGCGCGATCGCTTCGCCGACCGTGTCCGCGTTCAACCCACCGGAAAGCATGAGGGGGCGCTTGCGGTCAAGCTGGTCAATGAGGCTCCAGTCGAAGGCCTGCCCCAATCCGCCGGGCCGGGTTGCCTCTTTCGGCGGCTTGGCATCGAGAAGCAGAAAATCGCTGACAGGGGCGTAATGTGCCGCAAGCGCCAGATCTTCGGCACTCTTCACGCCGAGCGCCTTGATCGTGCCGAACCCTTTCGCGCGCATCCGCTCCAGCGTCTGCGGCGGCTCGGCGCCGTGAAACTGGAACAGGTCCGGGCGCACGGCATCCGCCAGACGGTCGAGGAGCGCTGCCTGCGCATCGACCGTGAGGATGACGATGGCCGCCCGCCCGCGTGCAGCTTCCGCGAGGTTCCGCGCCGTCTCGACATCGACATGGCGCGGGCTTGGCGGAAAGTGCACCAGCCCGATCATGTCCGCGCCGGCGGCAAGGGCCGCTTCCAGCGTGGCGGGGGTCGAAAGCCCGCAGATCTTGATCAGCGTTTTCATGCCGCTTCATGTGGCATGGGGCAGGGGCAGGGGCAAGGTGAGGCCCCCAAGTCGCACGTTGAGCGAGCAGAGCGAGCGAACCGCAAGACTTGGGGCAGTGTTTTCTCGCTCACGGCGCGTTCGCTTTGCTCACCGCCTCCGCGGGGGCGGCGCATAAGCGCCGGCGCCTCTTCGGCGCTGATTGTTTTAAGCAGCCTCACATCTTTTTTCCCGCCGCCCAGTCGAGCGCGTCCTCCAGCCGATCGTCACCCCAGAAGATTTCGCCGTCGGCGGTGACGAAGCTCGGGGCGCCGATGAGCCCGAGCGCGGCGGCCTCGTCGCTGTTGGCGCGCAGCCGGTCCTTGATGTCGGCCTCGTTCATGCGGGCTCTCAGCCGTTCGGGAGCATGACTGAGCGCGCTGATGACGGCGTCCAGAACCTTTGGGTCGGCGATGGAGCGGTTCTCGCTGTGCTGGGCGGTAAAGAGCGCCTTGATCGCCGCCATGCCCCAGCCCTCCTCCAGCGCGACGAGGGCGAGCCTTGCGGCAGCCACCGAATGCACCGGGAAAGGCGCGTTGAGGTGAAAGGGCGGCAGGCCGTGGCGGTGGGCGCGGCGCTCGATGTCGCGGACCATGTAGCGGCCCTTGGCCTCGTCGAGGACGAAGGGGGATGTGTTCCAGCCCTTGGCGACAAAGATCGGCCCGAGCAGGAAGGGCTTCACGATCAGGGCGACCCCGCGCTTTTCGGCTTCGCCCTCCATCCTCAGCGCGGTGAGGAAGGAATAGGTGGAGGCGAATTC
>JAGRKQ010000003.1:0-4399 GCA_020442235.1 Hyphomicrobiaceae bacterium
CAGCCAGGACACCTCGGCCTATGGCGTCGATGTCAAATATGCCGCCCACCGCTGGAAGGACCGGGAGTGGCGAACGAAGTTCATCGATCTGTGCACCGGGCTTTCCGAACTCGGCGTCTGGGTGCGCCTTCATTACGTCTACCCCTATCCGCATGTGGACGAGGTCATCGGCCTGATGGCGGACCGGAAGATCCTTCCCTATCTCGACATCCCCTTCCAGCACGCCAGCCCGAAGGTGCTGCGCGCCATGCGCCGCCCGGCCCATGCCGAAAAGACGCTGGAACGCATCAAGGGATGGCGCCGGCAACTGCCGGAACTCGCCATCCGCTCCACCTTCATCGCCGGCTTTCCGGGCGAAAGCGAAGAAGACTTCACCCTTCTCCTCGACTTCTTGAAGGAAGCCGATCTCGACCGGGTCGGCTGCTTTGCCTATGAGCCGGTTTCCGGCGCCACGGCAAACGATCTTCCCGGCGCCCTGCCGCTCGAGATTCGCGAGGAACGGCGCGATCGCTTCATGGCCGCCGCCCAGCCGATCAGCGCCCGGCGGCTGGCCGCCAAGGTCGGCCAGCGCGTCAAGGTGATCGTCGATGACAGCCAGGGACGCTCCGCCAAGGGCCGAACCGTCTGGGATGCGCCGGAGATCGACGGCACCATTACCCTGCAAAGCCGGCTTCCGATGCGCCAGGGTGACATCCTCACGGCCCGCATCACCGGCGCCGGCGTCTATGATCTTGAGGGAACGGTGGTCTAGGGCGCATTCTATGGCGGTTGCGCGGGCGGGCGGCCCGGCGCATCCCGGTGTGAGTGACCATGTATCTGGACGACACGTTCTTCATTGCCGCGCTGGCGCTTCTGGCAGGGTTGGCCCTGCTCGTTGTCTTTTGCGTGATCCTCTTCAACAAGATCCGCAGGCTTGAAGCCGTCAGCACGCGGCTGATTCAGGATCTGATGCGTTTGCAGATGCAGTTCTCCGATCTGCAAGGCGCGCTTCGCGCCCGCCCCGATGCTCCAGCCGCTTTCAGGACAACAGATCCGTCCCAACCGGCCGCCCCCAAGCCCGGCCTTGTTCGTCCGGCAACACCGCAGGCCCCGCCCCCGGCCTTTCAGCAGCCGCAGCCCGCGCCCCAGCCGATCCCCATGCAGCAAGCGAGCGGGCCGGCCTCGCCCTATCGCGGACCGGACGCGCAGAACCATCCGGTCGTCCTGAAACGCGAGCGTTTTGCCGCTCTTTCCGCCTTCCTGCGCGACAACTGGGTCTATGTCGTCTCGGCCGTTTCGCTCGCCTTTGCCGGTCTGTTCTTCGTCCAGTATGGCATCGAGAATGGCCTGTTGCCGCCGCCCGTTCGCGTGGCCATGGCCGTGCTTCTCGGTGCTGCCCTCATTGCCACCGGCGAGTGGCTGTTCCGGCGTCTCGGGGAAGGCTCCGAAACGCTCGGCGATTATCTGCCGCCGGTCTTTTCCGGCGCCGGCCTCGTGTCGATCTATGGCGGCATTGCCGCCGGGCGCCTTCTCTATGCCCTCTACTCCGACTTCGTTGCCTTTCTCGGGCTTGGCCTGACGACGCTGGCGGCCATCGCGCTCGGCTGGCGGCACGGGCCCTTTCTCGTCGCCATCGGCATCATCGGCGCTACAGCTGCCCCCTATCTCGTCGATGGCAGCGGCGACCCCGGCGACTGGCTTTATGCCTATTTCGCTGCCATCGCGCTCGCCGGGCTCGCGGTCGACAGTTATCGGCGCTGGGCGTGGATCTCTGTTCTGGCGCTCGCCCTGCCCTTTCTCGGCGCCCTGCCCGTCACGCTGAGCGGCCTGATGAGCGATGCCGCTCTTGCAGGCTTTGCGTTGGCGATGGCCGCGCTCGCCGTTCTGGTGCCGCGCCGCGCGGTGCCGCCGGATCATCCCGGCCCGTCGCTTTCGATGCGCATCCTGAAGACCCGGGTCTGGCCGCCGTTTCCCGAGCGCCTTGCCATCGGCGGCGTGGCTGTCGCCAGCGCCTTTCTGGCTCTGGCCGGTTCCGGGATCGAGGCCTATGCGGGGCTGGCCGCGATGACAGTGTTTCTTGCGCTCGGCACGAGAAAGGCTGACGGCATCGGCGATCTTGGCCTGTTGCCGGTCCTCGCCTTTGTGGCGCTTAGCGTTCTCGATGCAAACCGGCTGTCGCTGATCTTCAACCCGAGCGCGTTGCAGGTTTCGCCCCTCACGATCCCGGCCGGATCGGCCGCGCATCTTCTCGTCCTCGGCTGCGCGGCGGTCATGACCGTCGCGCTTGCCTGGCGCATCCGCCCGCCACTCGATCTGCCGGTCGGTTTCGGCGCAGCGGTCACGGCCCCGGTCATCGCCGTTCTTCTGGAGTTTCTCTGGCGGCCCCATGCGCGCTTCGATGCCCTGACCTGGACGCTGGTCATTGCCGCACTGGCGGGCCTGATGGCAGCGATCGCGCTCTATCTCATCCGCGACGGCAAGCTGCGGCCCGCTTCCTGGCATGTTCTGTCAGCCTGCTCTCTTGCCGCTCTTGCCGTCTTCATCGGCGCACCGGCCGCAGCCCTGACGATCGCCTTCGCCGTCATCGTTGCAGCTTCGGCCTTCATCGACCGCCATTTCCGTTTCCCGGAAACAGCCTGGTTCGCCCAGGGCGCCGCCGCCTTCGTGACCTTCCGCCTCACCGTCGAGCCCGGCTTCGACTTTGCTGCGGACGGCGCCCTCTGGCTGGTCATCCTCGTCTATGGCGCAGCCATCGCCTCGGCGGTCATCGCCGGGCGGTTCTTCCGCGACGATGCGCGGGCCGCGCGTGGCATCATGGAAAGTGCCGCGCTTGGCTGGGCGGCCCTCTTCGCCAATGCCCTGATCCTGCGCTTCGTCTCGAACGGTTCCGCCTTCGATGCGCTGGAGACGCACTGGAGCGTTGCCCTGCATGCCTTCCCCTGGCTCATCGTGGCGCTGACCCAGCTTTACCGCATGCAGTTCGGCGGGCCGCTGTTCCGTTTCCGGGCCGTTCTGGCAGCGGCAGCGGGAGTGGCCTTTGTGTTGCTCACGCTGTTTGCCGTACTGGTCGTGAACCCGATCTTCTCGGGCGGCATCAACCAGCTGCGCGGGCCGCTGATCGCCGACACGCTGCTTCTGGCCTACGGACTTCCGGGGCTTCTTCTTGTCGCGGCCGCATGGAAACTGGCGATGCCCGGCCTGATGCGAAAGGGCATCGGTGGCGTCGGCGCGCTGCTTGTTGCGCTTTATGTCGCGCTGGAAATCCGCCGCTTCTGGCACGGCGTCGACATCGCCGGCTCGCGCGTGCTCGATGGCGAGCTTTACAGCTATACGGCAGCGCTCGTCCTTGCCGGCGGCGGGCTGTTGTGGCAGGCGATCCGGCTCGGGTCGGAAACGCTGCGCCGCATCGCCATGGCCGTCATCGCCCTCACCATCGTCAAGGTTTTCTTCTGGGATGCCGGCGACCTTGCCGGGCTGACGCGCGTCCTCACCTTCCTTGGCGTCGGCTTGTCGCTCGCAGGCCTCGCCTGGCTCAATCGCTGGGCGCGCCTTCAGATCACCAGCCGCAGCACCCCCGAACCGCAAGCGCCTGCGCCCGGCAATCCGGCGCCGGGTCCAAACGATGCGCCCGATACGCCGCCGACGAACACCTGAGCGGCAAGAAAAAGGCGGGGCCCAGGCCCCGCCTTTTTGTTTTTTTGAAAAGCCTTCTGCCCCGTTCTTTACTGCGGGATCTCGTCGGTGATGCCCTGCACATACCAGTTCATGCCGAGGATATCGCCGTCGGGAGCGACCTCGCCTTCCGGCACACGCAGGGTGCCGGCCTGATCGTAAACCGGACCATGGAAGGGATGCAGATCGCCAGCGGCGATCGCAGCCTCGGTGGCACGGGCCATCTCGGCGACCTCTTCGGGCATGTTGGTGTATTCGGCCATGCGCACCATGCCGCCACCGATGCCGAGCCAGGTGTCGGTCGAGGCCCAGGTGCCGTCGATCACCGCCTGGGCGCGCTCGGTATAATACCCGCCCCAGTGATTGATGATCGCGGTCAGCTGCGCTGCGGGCGCGAAGCTCAGCATGTCGGAATCCTGACCGAAGCCGAAGGCACCGCGTTCCTGGGCCACCTGAAGCGGCGCGGTGGAATCGGTGTGCTGGACGAGGATATCGGCACCCTGATCAAGAAGAGCGGTCGCCGCATCGGCTTCCTTGGCCGGATCATACCAGGAGTTCACCCAGACGATCTTGATCTGGAAGTCCGGGTTCACCGACTGGGCGCCGAGCATGAAGGAGTTGATGCCGGAGATGACTTCCGGGATCGGGAAGGAGGCGATGTAGCCGGCCGTGCCCGTCTCGGACATGCGCGCGGCGATCTGGCCGAGGATGTAGCGGCCTTCGTAGAAGCGGCCGGCATAGGTGGCGA
>JAGRKQ010000003.1:4487-9927 GCA_020442235.1 Hyphomicrobiaceae bacterium
CCGAAGGAGGTCGTGAAGATGAGGCCATGGCCTTCACGGGCGAGGCGCTCGATGGCGCGTTCGGCGTCCGGTCCTTCGGAAACGTTCTCGATGATCGTCGTCTCGACCTGATCGCCGAGCGCTTCGAGCATTTCCTGCCGCCCGAGGTCGTGGGCATAGGTCCAGCCGTGATCGCCGACGGGGCCGACATAGATGAAGCCGACCTTCAAAGGGTCGGCCGAGGCGCCGGCCGTCATGCCCAGCACCAATGCCCCGGCAAGGGCGAATTTCTTCATGTGTCCAATCATGGATCCACCTTCCAACACACAGTTTCGGGGCCTTTGTCTTTCAGGCGGCCTTGCCCCGGGGCCGTCCGTTTCCCGTCGCTGCCGGCCGATGCGTCACCGGACCGGCACATAAGGACGGCCCAGTGCGGCCGGCGTGTGCCGCCGCAACAGAATGGCGTCCCGTGACAAAAGAACAAGTGCAATGATCGTCGCAATGTAGGGAAGCGCGGTCATGGCCTGCGAAGGAAGGCCGAGACCGACCGCCTGCGCATGCAATTGCAGGATGGCGATGGCACCGAAGAAATAGGCGCCGAGAAACACCCGCGACGGCATCCAGGTGGCAAAGACGACGAGCGCCAGCGCGATCCAGCCGCGCCCGCCGGTCATGCCTTCGGCCCATTGCGGCGTATAGGCAAGCGACAGATGCGCGCCGGCAAGCCCCGAACAGGCGCCGCCGAAAGCAACCGCCGCGATCCGGATCAGCCGCACCCTGTAACCAAGATTTTGCGCCGCTTCGGGGTTTTCGCCAACCGCGCGCAGGACGAGCCCGGCCCGGCTTCTGGCGAGGAACAGCGATACGCCGACCACCAGAATGAACGAGAGATAGACCAGCACATCGCGGGTAAAGAAGGCCGGCCCGATGACGGGAATGGCGGACAGGCCCGGAATCGGCAGCGCGTCGAGCCTGAGGCCGGGCTTGCCGACGAAGGGCTCGCCGATCAGGCCGGCCAGCCCAAGCCCGAACAGCGTGAGGGCCAGCCCCGTCGCCACCTGATTGGTGGCGATGAGGACGGCAAAAAGGGCAAAGAGCAACGACAGGGCAACGCCGGCGAGCGCGCCGGACAGAATGCCGAGCGTGGCGCTGCCGGTGCCATAGGCGGCGGCGAAGGCAGCGACCGCGCCGACGATCATCATGCCTTCGACGCCGAGATTGAGAACACCGGCGCGCTCCACCACCAGTTCGCCGATGGCGGCCAGAAGCAGCGGCGTCGATGCGGTGACGATGGTGATGAGAACGGCTTCGGTCAGATCCATCGCCTATTCCCCCGCTGCCGGCGCGCCGGCCGGCGTCGTGACGAGGCGCAGGCGATACCGCGCCAGCGCATCGCAAGCGAGAACCGAGAACAGCAGCGTTCCCTGAATGACGCGGGCCACCTTGTCGGAAACGCCGATGCTGACCTGTGCCGCCTCCGCGCCGATGTAGGAAACCGCCAGAACCAGTCCGGCCATCGCCACGCCGAGCGGGCTCAGCCGCCCGAGAAAGGCAACGATGATGGCGGCAAAGCCGTAGCCGGGGGAAATCACCGGCCGGAGCTGGCCGACTGTGCCGGCGATTTCCAGAATGCCGGCAAGGCCCGCAAGCGCACCGCAGGCGGCAAAGACGGCATAGGTGATGCGGGCGCGCGAGAAACCGGCAAAGGCGCCGGCGCGCGGGGCTTCGCCAATGACGCGCAGGGAAAAGCCGGCGAGCGTGTAGCGCGTCACGAACCAGACCAGGGGCACGGCCGCCACGACCAGCAAAAGCCCGGCATGAAGACGCGTGCCCTCGACAAGGCGCAGCAGGCGCTGATCGCCGGTGAAAAGGCGGGATTCGGGGAAGTTGAAGCCCATCGGATCGCGCCACGGCCCGCGCACCAGATAATCGAGGACGAGCAGTGCGACATAGGCGAGCATCAGGCTCGTCAGGATTTCATTGGCGCGGAACCTGACCTTCAGGAAGGCCGGGATCGCGGCATAGGCCATGCCACCGACCATGCCGAGAATGAGCATCGCCGGCAGCACGAGTGGACCCTGCCAATCGGGGAACAGGACGGCGGGAACCGATCCGAGCAACGCACCGGCTGTGAACTGCCCTTCCGCGCCGATGTTCCAGACATTGGCGCGGTAGCAGAGCGATAGACCGAGCCCGATGAGGATGAGCGGCGCGGCCTTGACCGCCACTTCCTGAAGCGACCACGCATCCAGCAGCGGCGACAGGAAGAAGGCGTGCAGCCCGGCCAGCGGATCGGCCCCAAGCGCCGCGAAGATCAGCCCGGCGATGGCGACCGTGACGGCAAGCGCAACCAGCGCACTGAGCGTATCAAGAAGAAGCCCGCGCTCGCCGCGCAGCGACACTTCAAGCCGCATCCTCGGCCTCCTCCCCCGCCGTCATCAGGCGGCCCACCGCCTCACGGGTCATGTCGTGGCGCGGCTGCGGTTCGCTCAAGCGGCCATCGGCCATCACGGCGATGCGGTCGGCAATGTCGAAGACCTCGTCGAGATCCTGGCTGATGACAAGCACGGCGGACCCTTGACGGGCCAATGCAATCAATGCGGCCCGGATCTCATTGGCCGCCCGTGCATCGACGCCCCAGGTCGGCTGGTTGACGACGAGAACGCGCGGTTTGCGGTCGATTTCGCGGCCGACGACGAATTTCTGCAAATTGCCGCCCGAGAGCGAACCGGCGGGCGGATCGCCCTCGCCTGCGCGCACATCAAAGGCCTCGCGAATGCGCGCGGCGAGACGGCGCGCGGCGGAAAAGCGCACGACCCCGTTGCCGACCGTTCCGTCCGTCCGGCCGTGGCGGGTGAGGACGATGTTTTCGCCCAGCGCCAGCCCCGGAACGGCGGCGTGGCCATTGCGCTCTTCCGGCACGAGGGCCAGCCCGGCGCGCCGGCGGGCGGCGATGCCGCGCGTGCCGATATCAACCTCATCCAGAAACAGCACCCCGGAGCCGACGGGTTGCTCGCCCGACAGCGCATCGAACAATTCGCGCTGGCCATTGCCGGCGACACCGGCGATGGCAACGATCTCGCCAGCGTGAAGGTCGAGCGAAACGTCCTTCAACGCCACGCCGAAAAGCCCCGGACGCGGCAATGACAGATCGCGGACGGACAGGGCGATCTCGGAGCGTTCCGAAACCCGTTCCTCGGCGATCACCGGAACGTCCGATCCGACCATCGCGCGGGCCAGGCTCGCCACCGTCTCGGCCTTCGGGTCGACATGGGCGATAAAGGCCCCGCGCCGCAGGATGGTGGCTCCGCTGCAAAGCTGGCGCACCTCTTCCAGACGGTGGGTGATGTAGAGGATGGAGCATCCTTCGGCGGACAGCCGGCGCAACACCTCGAAAAGCTTGTCCGCCTCCTGCGGCGTCAGCACCGAGGTCGGCTCGTCGAGAATGAGAAGGCGCGGGTCCTGCATCAGGCATCGCAGGAGCTCGACGCGCTGGCGGGCGCCGACATCCAGTTCGGCGACGCTTGCCTCCGGCTCGACCGCAAGGCCGTAGCGCCGCGAGATCGTCCGAATTTCCTCGCTGAGCGCTGTATCGGCCCGGCGACCCGGCAAAGCGAGCGCGATGTTTTCGGCAACGCTCAAGGCCTCGAACAGGGAAAAATGTTGGAAAACCATGACGATGCCGCGCGACCTTGCAGCGGCGGGCGAGACATCGGCGATCCGCTCGCCGTCAAACTCCACGCTGCCGGAATCCGGCTTCAGCGCGCCATAAAGGATCTTGACCAGCGTCGATTTCCCGGCGCCATTTTCCCCCAGAAGGGCATGGATTTCACCCGGCATGACCGTCAGGTCGACGCCCGTCAGCGCCCTGACAGAACCGAAGCTCTTAGCAATGGCACGCATGGCAACGCGCGGCGCCAGCCCCTTCGCAGGAGCATCGGCACCGGTGGTCGTTTCAGCCGAAGTCGCGCTTTCCACCGTCATCGGCCAAAGCTAGCCGGCACACCCGGCCACGGCAAAAGGAAAGCGCCCGGCCCCGGCACATATCCCCAGGCATTCGCCCGTTTGAAAGGCGTGCACAAATTCTGCGCACCCCGGAACGGCAGGTCAGGGAACGAGGACCGTCGAGCCGGTCGTTTCCCGCCCTTCCAGCGCCTGATGCGCGCGGGCAGCATCGGCCAAGGGGAAGGTCTGGCGCACGTCGATCTTCACCTTGCCGGAACCGACGACATCGAAGAGATCGCCAGCCGTTGCCTCAAGATCGGAGCGCGCGGCGATATAGGCGAAGAGCGACGGACGGGTGGCAAAAAGCGACCCCTTCTGCCCGAGAAGACCGAGATTGAAGGCATCGACCGGCCCGGAGGAATTGCCGAAGGAAACGAACATCCCAAGCGGGCGCAGGCAGTCGAGCGAAGCCGGAAAGGTGTCCTTGCCGATGGAATCATAGACGACATCACAGCCCTTGCCGCCGGTGATCTCCTTCACGCGTTCGGCAAAATTCTCGCTGCGGTAGTTGATGACGTGGGTGTAGCCGTTGGCCCTGGCGAGTTCGCCCTTTTCATCCGAGCCCACCGTACCGATGGCCGTTGCACCCAGCGCCTTTGCCCACTGGCCGACGATGAGGCCGACCCCGCCGGCGGCGGCGTGATAGAGCAGCGTCGTTTCCGGGCCGACCCTGTAGGTGCGCCGCAGGAGATATTGCGCGGTCATGCCCTTCAGCATCATGCCGGCAGCGGTCTCTGCCGAGATCGTGTCCGGGCGCTTCACCAGCCGGTCCGCCGGCACCAGACGCTCTTCGGCATAGGAGCCGAGCGGGCCGACATAGGCAACCGGATCGCCCGGCGCGACGTTTGAAACGCCCTCGCCCACCGCGACCACCGTGCCGGCGCCTTCATTGCCGGGCGTGAAGGGCAGCCCGTTCGGCGCCGGATAAAGCCCGGTGCGGAAATAGACGTCGATAAAGTTGAGACCGATTGCCTCATGGCGCACCAGGGCTTCTCCCGGTCCGGGCGCCGCGAGCGTGCGCTCCTCGAGCTTCAGAACCTCAGGCCCGCCGGTTTCGCGGATGACGATGGCCTTGCTCATGACGATCCTCCCTTCAGCGCCTTCAATGGGCGGTCTTGCGGCGCGCCCGGCGCGCGAAGATGTTGACGAGCTCCACCAGCGCCGCGAAGGCCATGGCGAAGTAGATGTAGCCGCGCGGAATGTGGAAGCCGAGGCCGTCCGCGATCAGCGCCACGCCGATGAGAATGAGGAAGGCGAGCGCCAGCATCTTGGTCGTCGGATGGCGCTTGATGAAGTCGGCAACGGCGCCGGAAGCGGCATACATCACGCCCATGGCGATGATGACCGCAGCGACCATCACCTCCAGATGTTCGGCCATGCCGATCGCCGTGATGATGGAATCGACCGAGAAGACGACGTCGATGAGGATGATCTGGGCCACGACCGAGCCGAAGGA
>JAGRKQ010000003.1:10106-11265 GCA_020442235.1 Hyphomicrobiaceae bacterium
ATGCGGAAGACCAGCGCCAGGGCAAGGCCGAGCTGGCGGGCATGCTTGGCCTTTGCATCGGGCAACCGCGCCACCAGAACGGAGATGAAGACGACGTTGTCGATCCCCAGAACGATCTCCATCACCGTGAGAGTCAGAAGGCTCGCCCAAGCGGACGGATCGTAGAAAAGCTCCAGCATCGGCAGGACACCCCGGTCAGGCGGTCAGAGGACGTGTTGTCCTTTAGGGGTAGCAGCCTGAAGCGGCTTGGCAAGGGGTCGGGCGCGCGTTTCGCTCAGCCGAGAAACCGGGCGAGAAGCGCCTGCCCCGCCGGAGAGGCGGCAATCAGCGCCCCGCCCCAGACGACCAGAAGCATGCCGGCAAACCAGGGAACCAGCCGTCCCTCGGTCATTTTTTCCGCCAGGATGATGATCGCCAGCGCGGCCGTCCAGACAAGATTGGTCATGCCGAGCACGGTCATCACCGCCATCAGAAGCCAGCACGCCCCGATGCAGAACACCCCTTCGTGAAGACCGAAGGCAAAGCCGCCCTTTTGCGGCGAGACGGCCAGAACCCTCTGAAAGCGCTCGGCCGGCCGGCGGCAACGGGCAAGGCAGGCGAGCTTGGCCGGCGTGAACTGGTAAAGCCCGCCGAGAAGCAGGACGCTGCCGGAAAGGGCGAGCCCTGCGCCCTCAAGATCCGGCATCGTCGCCACCAGAGCGCCATAGCTCAGTTGCAGGACGCTGGAGGCGACGGCAAAAAATCCATAAACGACGAGATAGCCGGCAATGAAGGAAAAGGCTCCGCCTTCCCCTTTGGCGGATGCGCATGCCATGGCGGCCGGAACCGCCGTCGGCATCATCATCGCCAGCGCCATCGCCATCCACATCAGGAGCACCGAGCCTGCCTCCGCCGGGCTTGGCCAGCCGAGCGCCGGGGTGGTGGTCGTGCAAAGCGACAGGAAATCCTGAAAGGCCCCGCCGCCGGGCATGGACAGAACCATGGCCGCCAGAACACCCCATCCGGCGAGCGCCAGAGCGATCAGAAGCAGCACCGGACGGCGTGCCGCGGGGGCTGGAAGGACTAGGGCGGTTTGATCAGTCATGGCTTATGAATGGCCGGAGCGGTGCGTTGCCTCATTGACTTTTCGCAACGCTTTGCCTTCCTCGCAAGCATGAGC
>JAGRKQ010000057.1:0-9256 GCA_020442235.1 Hyphomicrobiaceae bacterium
GTGAAGGAAAAGAAGGACCGCGTCGACGACGCCCTCAACGCGACCCGCGCGGCCGTGCAGGAAGGCATCGTTCCGGGCGGCGGCGTCGCCCTGCTGCGTGCCAAGACCGCCGTCGAGGCGCTGGCTTCGGACAATGCCGACGTTCAGGCCGGCATCAAGATCGTCCTCAAGGCGCTTGAGGCCCCGATCCGCCAGATCGCCCAGAACGCGGGCGTGGAAGGCTCGATCGTCGTCGGCAAGGTGCTGGAAAACAGCGAGGCCTCCTTCGGCTTCGACGCGCAGAACGAGGAATACAAGGACCTCGTCGCCGCCGGCATCATCGACCCGACCAAGGTCGTGCGCACCGCGCTGCAGGATGCGGCCTCCGTTGCCGGCCTGCTCGTGACCACCGAAGCGATGGTCGCCGAGCTGCCGAAGAAGGATTCGGCTCCGGCCATGCCGGGCGGCGGCATGGGCGATATGGGCGGCATGGGCTTCTAAGCCCTCCCACCCTTTCCCGACGCGATCAGGGGCGGTCTTCGGACCGCCCCTTTTTCATGTCTCGGCCTGCGCCGCCCCACGCCCTGAGCCGGCGCAGAATATTTATCGCGAAAGCCTCGGGGCGCTGCTTCGTTCTCTTGCCATTTTTCAGAATTAGTCCACATGCTGCGCCGCACCATCGACATCCTGTCGCGGGGTGCGTGCTGTTTTCAGGTCGAGTTTCCCGTGTCCGACGCCTTCTTGTTGTCCCGCCGTCTCCTGTTGTCCTTCGGCCTGTCCCTGCCGGCCCTTTCGGCACTTGGCCAGCCGGCTCTGGCGCGCATCCGCGTCGAGCCATCGCGCGGCGGCGACAAGCCGGAACCCTTTGCCTTCGACTGGGCCTGGCTCGTCGAGCGCGCGCGCAGCCTGGCGCAGGACGATCACGGCGAGGCCGATACGGTCGACGAGGCGTTCAGCGATCTCACCTACGATCAGTATCGCGACATCCGCTTCCGCTCCGATGCGGCGCTCTTTGCCGATGCCGGCCGGTTCCGCGCCGATCTGTTCCATCCCGGCTTCATCTACAGAACACCGGTGGACGTCTTCCTCGTCGAGGACGGCACCGCCTCCGCGCTGACCTATGACCGTTCCCTGTTCGATTTCGGCCCGCTGGTGCCGGAGATCCCGGCGGACGCGAATCCGGGCTATTCGGGCGTGCGCTACCGCTATCCGATCAACCGCCCGGACGTTCTGGACGAATTCGCCGTCTTCCAGGGCGCGAGCTATTTCCGCGCCGTCGGCCGCAACACCCTTTACGGCCTGTCCGCCAGGGGCCTTGCCCTGCGCACGGCGGACCCGCGCGGCGAGGAGTTCCCCGCCTTCACCGCCTTCTTCCTGGAAAAGCCGGAGGCGAATTCCACCAGCGTCGTGGTCATGGCGCTTCTGGAAAGCCCCTCGGCGACGGGTGCCTATCGCTTCACCATGCGGCCGGGCACGGCGACCGTCATGGATGTCGAGGCGGCGCTGTTCGCGCGCACGGAGCTGACTTCGGTCGGGCTCGCCCCGCTGACGTCGATGTTTCTCTTCAATGGCGTCAATCGCAGCCAGTTCGACGACTTCCGCGAGGCGGTGCACGATTCCGACGGGTTGCAGATCCAGACCGGCGCCGGCGAATGGCTGTTTCGCCCCCTCAACAACCCCGCCACGCTTCAGGTCTCGGGCTTTCAGGACAACGGCCCGCGCGGTTTCGGCCTCGTGCAGCGTTCGCGCCGTTTTGAGGACTATCAGGATCTGGAAGCCCATTACGAGAAGCGGCCCTCGGCCTGGGTCGAGCCCATCGGCGACTGGGGCCCCGGCGAGATCACCCTCGTGGAGATCCCGACCGACAGTGAGACCAACGACAACATCGTCGCCTTCTGGCATCCCACCCGCCCGATCGCCGAAGGCGCGATGTTCACCCTGTCCTACCGGCTCTCCTGGGGGGAAGACTTTGCTCCCGAGGACACGCTGGCGCGGGTCGCCCACACCCGCGCCGGGCTTTCCTTCGACGGACAAAGGCAGATCTTCGTGCTCGATTTCGACCGCGACGTCGCCGCCGGCGTCGATGCCGGACCGGACGTCACCGGCACGGCGGAGATCGTCAACGTCGTCATGAAGCGCAACGACGTGACCGGAACGACGCGGCTCAGTTTCGAGTTCTCGTCCGAGGACCTCGACAGCGCCGAACTGCGCGCGCGCATCGTCGATGCGCAGGGTGCCGCCCTGAGCGAAACCTGGCTTTTCCGATGGACCGCCTGAACGACGCATCCTTCGCCTGGATGCCGCCCCCGGCGCGGCTGGCGATGCCGGACCAGAACCTTTGCGCCGGCTACAAACGCCCCCGCCCCCTGGCGCAAGAACCGCATGCGGCGCGCGCGGCGCGGCTGTTCCTTGCCCTGCTGACGCTCGCGCTGACGGCCGGCGCCGTGTCGCAGGCCATCGAGGCGGTTGCCGGCGGTCCGGTGACCTTCCTGCAGTGGGTGTTCGTCGGCTTCTTTGCCATCACATTCGCCTGGGTGGCCTTTGCGACCTCCTCCAGCCTCGCGGCCATCTTCACCACCGCGCCGAAAGACCCCCGCGATGCCGGGCCGGCCCTTTCGGTCGCGCTCGTCATGCCCGTCTATAACGAGGCGTCCACACATGTCGCCGCCGCGCTGGAGGCGATGGCCGGGGACGGCCTGATCGCGGCCCGGCACCGCTTCGAGATCGTGATCCTTGCCGACACCACCGACCCGGAAGCCTGGGCCAGGGAAACCCTTGTCTTTCATGAGCTGCGCCAGCGCCTTTGCGGCCGCATGCCGGTCTGGTATCGGCGCCGGTGGAAGAATGCCGCCAAGAAAGCCGGCAATCTGCGCCAGTTCGTGGAGCATTGGGGCGCGCGCTACGACGCGATGATCGTGCTCGATGCCGACAGCGTCATGAGCGGAGCGACCCTCATCGCCCTTGCCGACCGCATGGCGGCAACGCCCGATGCCGGACTGATCCAGACGGTGCCGCGGCTTGCCGGGCAGATCAGCCTGTTCGCGCGCCTGCAGCAATTTGCCGGCGGGCTGTACGGGCCGGTCATGGCGCGCGGCGTTGCCAGCTGGTCCGGCCGGCGCGGCAATTACTGGGGCCACAACGCCATCCTCAGAATGCGCGCCTTCGCCGAGGCTGCCGGCCTGCCGCAGCTGAAGGGCGCGCCGCCCTTCGGCGGCCTCATCCTCAGCCATGATTTCGTCGAGGCCGCGCTTCTGGTGCGGGCCGGCTGGGCGGTGGAACTCGCTCATGATCTGACCGGCTCCTATGAGGAAAGCCCGCCCGGCCTTGCCGAAACCGCACTGCGCGACCGGCGCTGGGCGCAAGGCAATCTCCAGCATGCGCGCATCATCGGCGCGGGCGGACTGTCCCTCGTCAACCGCACGCATATGGCGGTGGGGATCCTCGCCTATCTCTCCTCGCCGCTCTGGCTGGTGATGATCCTCGTCGGCGTCGCGCTGTCGGTGCAGGCGCTGTTCTTCCGGCCGGAGTATTTCACCGACGCCTTCCAGCTTTTCCCGGAATGGCCGACCTTCGATGCGCCGCGCATGCGCGCGCTGTTCGCCTCGACGCTGCTTCTTCTGTTCCTGCCCCGGCTTGTCTCGCTGGCGGCAGCGCTGGTCCTGAAACAGCGCCGCAGGACGCATGGCGGGGCACTGCGCCTCATCGCCGGTTTCCTGCTTGAAACCTTCCTCTCCGCTCTCATCGCACCGGTGATGATGCTGATCCACACACGGCACATCCTCTCGATCCTTTCCGGGCGCGACAGCGGCTGGGGGACGCAGGCGCGCAAGGCCCGCGCCGGCAGTCTTCTTGCCAGCATCGCCAAGCACCGTCTCGATCTTTTCGTCGGGGCGCTGGTCACCGTCGCCATCGCGCCCATCGCGCCGGAAGTCTTCTGGTGGCTCCTGCCCGTCGTCTGCGGATGGCTGCTGTCGCCCCTGACGGACCTGCTGCTCTCCAGCGAGCGCATCGGCGGAGCCCTTGCCGGCGCCGGGATTCTCGCAACAGCGGAAGAAACCGCTTTGCCTCCTGTGCTTGAGCAGCGCTCGGCCCTGATCACCCGCTATGAGGCGCTTGCCGGGATCGCCGATCCCATCCGCACGCTGGCGCTCGACCCGGAGGCGGCGCGGCGTCATCTCGGCAGCGTCATCGCCCGGCCGTTGCCGCATCGGGGCGCGCCCAATGCGGCGCATCTCATGGCGGAAGCCAAGATCGGCGATGCCCGCAACCTCGACGAGGCGCTCGGCTGGCTGGAGCGGACCGAGCGACTGGAGGCGATCGCCGATCCGGTGTTGATGCAGGCGCTGTGCGACCTTCCCGCTGCCCGTCGACTCACCTCGGCGGCCTGAGCCTCAGATCGCCTTGAAGGCTTCCAGAGCCTTGGGGTCGTTGAGGCAGTAATAGCCCGACAGCCGCGTCACCAGCCCTTCGCGCTTCCAGTCGTTGAGCACACGGCTGACATTCTCGCGCGCCGCTCCGACCATGCCGGCAATATCGGACTGACTGACCTTGTAGTGGACGAGCACGCGCCCGTCCGGCAGCGCCTTGCCGAAATCATCGGCAAGCTGCAACAGCGCCAGCGCGACCCGTCCCGGCAGCGGCAGGAAGGAACGCGCGGCCAGCACCGTGTTGGCCTGGCGCAGACGGTTGGACACGATCTTCAGCATGTGGCGGTAAAGCTCGGGCCTTGAATCGCCGAAGCGCTCGAAATCGGCGCGGGAAACGAAGCTCAGTTCGGCCTTCTTCAGGCCGATGACGGTGGCCGAACGCGGTTCACCGTCGAGGATCGCCATTTCGCCGACCAGCATGCCCGGACCCATCACCGCCAGCAACTGCTCGCCGCCATCGGCGGAATTGAGCACCACCTTCACCGAACCGTCGCGGATGGCATAAAAGCCGTCGCCCGGATCGCCGGCCATGAACAGAACCTCCCCCGCAGCCAGCGCCACGGGACGGGCAAGTTTCATCAACCCCTCGGCGAGGGGCGCCTCCAGCCCGGCGAGCGCAAGGCTTTCGGCAAAAACCGATATGGGCATGTCCTGGTTCTCCTACCGCTCCGCCAGCGAGGTTAACGCAGAAGTTTTCCGCGCACCACGCCGGAACGCATCAACGGCTCTCGCGGCGAAACGTCAGGCTGTGCCTCCCGTCACAGCCGCAGACGGCCGGGGCGCTCATCCTGCGGGCACGTTTCAAGCCCTTGCGTTCCCGGAGAGTTTCCATGCTGCGCCTTGTCCTTGCCCTTGTCGTTCTTGCCGCCGCGCTGGCGGCGCTCCTGATGGTGCCCGCCCGCGCCGTCGCACCGGCGGGAAGCGGCCCGGTGCCGAGCGCGGCAACCCGGCTCGGCCCGGCAATCCACGGCGCCATCACCACCGCCCTGCCCCAGGGGCATGGCTGCGCCTTCGAGACCGTGGCACGCCGCCATCCCGCCCATGGCGAGACGATCACCGTCAACCGCTGGTCCTGCCCCTGACCGGTCCACATTCGTGAACGGTGCGGTGCGCGGGCACGCTCTGGCCTCCATGGTTCAAAAGCCCATCTTGCTGACAACGGCACAAACGTGCCCGACAGGAGATGCCCCATGACCGCACCCGTAAACGGCCTTCATCATGTCACTGCGATCGCTTCGAATGCGCAGGCCAATCTCGATTTCTGGACCGGAACGCTCGGCCTGCGGCTCGTCAAGAAGACGGTCAATTTCGACGATCCCGGCACCTATCACCTCTATTATGGCGATGCGCTCGGCCGGCCGGGAACGGCGATGACCTTCTTTCCCTGGGAGCATCTTCAACAAGGGCGGCCCGGCTCGGGCGAAGCTTCGCTGACGCTGTTTTCCGTGCCGCCGGGCAGCCTTGATTTCTGGCGGCAGCGCCTTGGCGGTTCGCCTTCCCTGGATGGCGGCATGTCCGAAGCCTTCGGCGAAAAGCGGCTTATCGTCGCCGATCCCGACGGCACCCGCCTTGCGCTGGTTGAACGCGAAGACGCGCGCGAGGGCTGGACGACAGACGCCATCGGGACCGATGTTGCGATCCGCGGCTTTCACGGCGTTGCCCTGACGCTGCGCGAGACCGGCTCGACCGAAGCGCTTCTCACCGGGCTTCTCGGCTATCGCACGGAGGCGCGCGAAGGGTCTGTCACGCGGCTGCGCGCAGAGGGCACCGAAGGCGCACGGATCGTCGATCTCATCGAAGCGCCGGGGCTTGCCACGGGCTCGCAAGGTGCCGGCAGCGTGCATCACGTGGCCTTTTCCACGCCCGATGATGAAAGCCAGCGCGCCGTGCAGGTGCTGCTTGCCGGGAACGGCTTTGCCGTGACGCCGGTGATCGACCGCGATTATTTCAACGCGATCTATTTCCGCTCACCCGGCGGGGTGCTTTTCGAGGTCGCGACCGAAGAGCCCGGCTTTGCGATCGATGAGGACCCGGAAGCGCTGGGGACGGCGCTCAAGCTGCCGCGCCAGCATGAGCCTCTGCGCGCGCGGATCGAAGCCGTTCTGCCGCCGCTCTTTCTTTGAAAAAAGCGTGATCCATGCCGCAGGGCAGCACGTAAGTATTTTTAGCGACCTGCCGTCCGATCCCCCATCATCGACGGCCTGCCCCGAATAAGGGTCGCTTGCAGGACCGGTTCCCCAACCGCAGCCTGCCTCAAGAGGCCAGCCGCCGGCTGGCCTCTTTTCTTTGCGACCAATAAAGGCGCATTCAGCCGCCGAGCTGACGCAGGATGTCGGTGATTTCCGGCGAACGCGCTTCGACCACATAATCCAGCCGGCCGACGGTGACGGTCTCCGCGCCGACCTGCTTCAGCCATTCCACCGCATCCCAAAGCTCGCCGGCCGGCACATGCAGAGTCAGAACCCCGCCGCCGCCGACAGCCCCGAAGGGCGCGCGGGCGCCGAAGCGTTCCATCGCCTGACGGGCGACGCGGGCCTGATCGGCGACCGTCGTCTTGACCTCGCGCAGGTCGCGGGCGCGTGCTTCGGCGGCGATGCGCTCCAGAATGATCTGGAGCGCGGCGCGGGTGCCTTCGGTCCAGTCAGCCATGCGCGAGGCGACGAGATGCGCCTGGCTTTTCAGGATGATCCCGTCTTCCAGGATCTTGAGGTTGTTGGCGGCGAGCGTCGCACCGGTCGTGGTGATGTCGACGATGAGATCGGCGGCGCCCGATGCGGGGGCGCCTTCCGTCGCGCCGAGGCTTTCCACGATGCGGTAATCGGCAATGCCGTGATGGGCGAACCAGGCCCGCGTCAGGCGCACATATTTGGTGGCGACCCGCAGCCGCCGGCCATGGCGCAGCCGGTAGCCGGCCGCAACCTCGTCGAGATCGTCCATGCGGCGCACGTCGATCCAGGACTGCGGCACGGCAACGACCACATCGGCATGGCCGAAGCCGAGCGGCGACAGCGGCAGCACGGCGGGCTTCGGATCGGGGATCTGCTCGTGGATGAGATCGAGCCCGGTGACGCCGAGATGCACCGTGCCGTTCGCCAGTTCGCGGGCAATCTCGGATGCCGACAGCCAGGCAACCTCGACACCGGGCACGCCCTTGAGGCTGCCGCGATAATCGCGCGCGCCGCCGGCCTTCTGGAAGGTCAGCCCGGCGCGGCCGAAGAAGTCCGCCGTATTGTCCTGAAGCCGCCCCTTGGAGGGAATGGCGAGGATGAGATGGGTCATGGCTCGTTTCCTCGCGGCAGGCGGTCGATCCAGACGGCAGCGCCGATGGCCGGCACGGAGCGCCCGGCGCCGAGAAGCTCCATCAGCCGGTCGAAGCGGCCGCCGGAGACGGCGGGACCGGCCAGCACATCCTCGCGATTGCGGAACTCGAAGGCAAAGCCGGTGTAATAGTCGAGCCGCCCGCCATAGGCGCCGGAAAAGGTCATGGAGGCCAGATCCATGCCGCGTTCGGCGCAGGCAGCAAGGCGCGCCTCCATCGCCGCAACGACATCGTCGATGGCGATGCCAGCCTCGCTCGCCAGCGCCACCACGGCTTCCGGGGCCTCGTTGAAGGGCACCTCCAGGGCCACCAGATCGCCGAGCACCTGAAGCGCCTCGCGCGACAGCGCCGGCGCGGCCATGCTCTCGGCCTTGTCGAGGAAGCGTTCGGCGATCTCGCCGGCGGTGCGCCCGCCGACTGCCTTGATACCGGCCAGCTGGATGAGGTCCTCCACGAGGGCGCGCGCGGCATCCGGCCCGCCGCCGCGAATGGCGGCCAGAAGTCCGGCCTCGCCGGCATCGCTGGCGCCGCAGGTTTCGGCGAGCGCCGTCACCGCCTCTTCCATGCGCGCGCGCTCGCCGACCGAACGGCGCAGGCGCCGCGCCTGATGTGCGGTAAGCCCGAGGCCGTCGCAGAAACGCTCCAGCACCGCCGTGTCGCCGATCGTCACCTTCGGGTGGATGAGACCGCCGGCGCGGGCGATGGACAGGGCCAGCGAAAGGATTTCGGCATCCGCCGCCTCGCGGTCGGTGCGGCCGATGCTTTCCACGCCCGCCTGAAGGAACTCGCCGGAATCGGTCGGGCGGTGGCGGAAGACCGGGCCGAGATAGCCGTAATTGGCGCGCCGGGCCGGATCGCCATTGTCGATGTGCTGGCGGCAGACGGGAATGGTCAGTTCCGGGCGCAGGCACAATTCGCGCCCGTCGGCGTCCTGCGTGGTGAAGAGGCGCGTGCGGATGTCCTCGCCGGCAAGGTCGAGGAAGACGTCGGCCGGTTGCAGGATCGGCGGATCGGAGAGGCGATAGCCCGCCGTCTCGATCAGCTGACGGATGGCAAGACGGCTCATGCCGCGCCTCCCTTCTGGCGCTCAAGGAGCGCTGCGACCTCGGCGACGAGATCGGCCTCGGCGACCTCGAACTGGCCGGGGCGTTCCTCGCGCCAGGCCTCGTTGCTTTCGATGGCATCGGCCTGCCGGCGCCCCTCGATCAGGTCCTTGACCTGCACGATGGCCTTATCGCGCTCTTCCGAGCCCTGAATGATGGCAATCGGGGAGCCGCGCCGGTCGGCATATTTCAGCTGGTTGCCGAATTTCTTCGGGTTGCCCTGATACATCTCGGCGCGGATGCCGGCGTTGCGCAGCCTCTGCGTCATGCCCTGATAGCGCGCAAGGCTCTCAACATCGCGGTCCATGACGCAGACGACGACCGGGCCGGAAAGACCCGCCGTGCCGAGCTTGCCCAGGTTCTTCAAGGCGCTCATCAGCCGCGAGACGCCGATGGAAAAGCCGGTCGCCGGCACGTCCTGCCCGGTG
>JAGRKQ010000057.1:9272-9626 GCA_020442235.1 Hyphomicrobiaceae bacterium
GCCGCCGCCGACCGAGCCGAAGCGCACGACCTCGCCCTTTTCATTGGTCACGTCGAAGAGAAGCTCGGCCTCGTAGACCATGCCGGTGTAATATTCGAGGCCGCGGACGACAGACGGGTCGATCCTGATGCGATCAGGGCCGTAATCACACCCCTCGAACAGAACGGCCAGGGCCGCCAGTTCGTCAGAACCTTCATTTCCTTCGACGCGTCCGCTTTCGATATAGGCAAGAACCGATGCAATACCTGCCTCATCAAGCCCCGCGCCCGGCGTGAAATCGCCGCTCTCGTCCTTGCGGCCCGCCCCGAGCAGGAGCCGCACACCTTCGACCCCGAACTTGTCGAGCTTGTCGAT
>JAGRKQ010000058.1 GCA_020442235.1 Hyphomicrobiaceae bacterium
CGACTATTTCGTCAACTTCGCCTTCGCCACCACCGGTCGCTCTCGCGGCGGGCCAGCCAAGGTGGCGATCTTCGCTTCGGGCCTGATGGGGATGATCAACGGCACCTCGGCCGGCAACGTCGTTGCCACCGGCTCTTTGACCATCCCGCTGATGAAGAAGGTCGGTTACAACCGGAAATTCGCCGGTGCTGTCGAGGCAGCCGCCTCCACCGGTGGCCAGATCATGCCACCGATCATGGGCGCCGGCGCCTTCATCATGGCGGAAATTACGGCGATCCCCTACACCGACATTGCCATCGCGGCGATCATTCCGGCGGTGTTGTATTACATCTCTGTCTTCTTCATGGTCGACTTTGAGGCGGCCAAGCTCGGCATGCGTGGCATGCGAAGAGAAGAATTGCCGCAGATCGCCAAGATGGTGCGGCAGGTCTATCTGTTCCTCCCGATCATCATCCTGATCGGCGCGCTGTTCATGGGCTATTCGGTGATCCGTGCGGGAACGCTGGCCACCTTTGCCGCGGCCGTCGTCTCGTGGCTAACGCCGCATGCGATGGGCCCACGGGCCATCATGAAAGCGTTCGAACTGGCCGGGATCATGTCGATCCAGATCATCACGGTCTGCGCCTGCGCCGGCATCATCGTCGGCGTGATCTCGCTGACCGGCATCGGCGCGCGGTTCTCCAACCTGCTGCTGGATCTTGCCGGCGTGTCGCAGCTTCTGGCGCTGTTCTTCGCCATGTGCATCGCCATTCTGCTCGGCATGGGCATGCCCACGACCGCCGCCTATGCGGTGGCTGCCTCGGTGGTCGCGCCGGGTCTTGTCGCACTCGGCATCCCGATGCTGACGGCACACTTCTTCGTGTTCTACTTCGCCGTCGTCTCGGCGATCACACCGCCGGTGGCGCTCGCCTCCTTTGCGGCGGCCGGCATTTCCGGCGCCAATCCAATGGAGACGTCTGTCGAGTCCTTCCGTCTCGGGCTGTCCGCTTTCATCGTACCGTTCATGTTCTTCTACAATGATGCGCTCCTGATGGAGGGCGATGCGCTGGTCACACTGCGGGCTGCTGTAACGGCGATTGGTGGTGTTTACCTTCTGTCTTCTGGGCTTCAGGGCTGGTTCCTGGAACGCAGGGCCGTGTGGTTCCTGCGCATTGCGCTTCTCGCTGCGGCCCTGCTGCTGATCGAGGGCGGCTGGAAAACGGACCTCGCAGGTCTGGCAATGGCCGTAGGCGTGTTCTTCATCCAGCGGGTGGTCAAGCCGAAGGAAGACGCCGTCATTCCGGTCCGCGGCTTCGATTGAGGTCGCATCGCCTGAATGGACTTTTCCGCCTATCTGGCTGGCGCCGGCCTCGGCGCCAGCCTCATTCTTGCCATCGGCGCGCAGAACGCGCTCGTCCTGACGCTCGGTCTTCGGCGTCACTACCCCTTGATGGCCGCGTTGATCTGCGCGCTGAGCGATGCCCTCCTCATCCTGGCGGGTGTGGCCGGGCTCGGCACGCTCATCGCCGCCAGCCCTTTCCTGCGGCATGGGGCGGCGATCGGCGGCGCGCTCTTCCTTCTTGCCTATGCCGCCGTCGCATTCCACCGCGCGGCAAGGCCGGGCCATCTGGAAGCCGACGCGGAGGTAAGGCCGGCGCGCCTTGGCGTTGCCTTGCAGGTTCTCGCCGTCACCTGGCTCAACCCGCACGTCTATATCGATACGGTGGTGCTTCTCGGCGGCATCAGCGCCACCTATGCGCCTGAGGCGCGTCCCGCCTTCGCGGCGGGTGCGGCTTCGGCCAGCCTTGTCTGGTTCTTCGCGCTGGCACTGGGCGCGGCCGCGCTCGCGCCGCGCCTGAAAAGCCCGATGACCTGGCGGGTGATCGACGCCGCGACCGGCATCGTCATGCTGATCGTCGCGATGAGCCTGATCCGGCCCTATCTCGCGGAGCTTTAGGCGGCGAGTTCGTCCAGCCCGTACTGGTCGACCAGCGAGGCAACCGCCGTCAGATCGAGATCCTCGTCGAGCTTGATGCCATAGCCCTGCGGGCGCGTCGCCATGATCTTGCCGGTGAGTTCCAGATCCTCGAAGGCAATCCGCACCCGCTGGTTGGAGCGGTCGAGGATATGCGCCGAAGCGCCGCGGAACAGGATGCCGCCCTGCGAGATCTCCATCAGCGTGCCTTCCAGCACATAGGCGCGGTCGACGATGGTCATCTCGCCGACGATGCAGCAGTCATAGCGCTGGAAGCGGCGGGTGATGACCTTCTGCGCACCACCCGGCTTCAGCTTGGCGAAGAACCCTTTCGGAGTCTTGATGGCGTTGCGGGCCTGCGAAAATTCCTGCTGGTGACGCTCGATATCGCTCATCAGGAAGCCCCTCCCTCAACCCGCCGCTCGCCGGCAGTCTGTTCGCGGCGCGCACGCGACAATTCGCTGACCCTCAGGACATCGGCAAAGCCGAGGAAGGCGCTTTCCATCGCCCGGGACAGATCGGAGAAACTGCTGGCAATGCGGTTGTCGAGCGCTTCGGTCAGCGCCTCCAGCCGCTCTGTGGAGGGCGGCGATGCACCGGCCTCGCCGGCACTGGCCTCAAGCGGCTTGCCTTGCGACAACGCCTCGGAAAGCTCTGCGAATTTCTTCACCTGCTCGGCCTGCGCCTTGACGCTGTGGGCCGTCAGCATGGCCAGCCGGTCCAGCGTTTCGTTGGCTTTGCGGGCCCGGAGATTGGCTTCGTCCAGCGCTGCCGCCATCTTTTCCTGCAGCTTCAGCGCATGTTCGTTGTCGGCCTCGTCGCTTTCGATTTCCGACACCGCCGCCAGCCAGCCCTCAAGGCCCGAGCGCAGCACGCCGGTCGCCAGATTGAGGAAGCGGCCGAGAAGACCGAGCGTCAGCGATCCGAACAGACCGAACAGCGAGGAGGAGAAGCCCGTCGCCATGCCGACCAGCGGTCCCTGAAGGTCGGTGATGAGCTTCTTGAAGGCCTCGGTGGAATCGCCGCCATCCATGTTGGCGATGCCGCCGATGATGCCGCCGACCGAGGAGACCATGCCCATCAGACCGATGAAGGTACCGATGAGGCCGAGGAACACCAGAAGGCCGGTGACGTAGTTCAGCATCGAACGGTCGTCGGCCAGCTTGGAATTCAATTCCTGCATCAGGCTCTGCATCGTGCCGATGGAAAGCTGCAGCTTGCGCGCCCGCATCATCTTTTCATAGGTCAGGTCGAAGACGTGACCGAGAAGCCGCGGACGATGGAAGACGATGCCCGGCTCCAGGCAGCGGTAATGGCGCCAGTAGGGCTCGTCGGCCTCGCGTTCCGCACCCATCCGGATGTCGTCATAGGCTTCCGTCAGCGCATTGAGGGCAATGACCTCGTTCTTCAACGACAGCGCCGAACGGAAGGCGAGCACGATGCCGAACAGGAACATGCCGACGATGGTCATGTTCAGGTAGATGTTGGAGGTGAGGCCCGTCCAGACGAACTCGAACTGCCAGCCGACGAGACCGGAGACCATGATCACCGCGATCACCATCTTGATGATCTGGTTCTTGATCCGTTTCCGCATCATCGGCAGCTACTCCACACAAGGTCATCGGCCGCAAGGCTGCGGCACGCTGACGCTCATGCTCGCCGCTTATGGTTCAAAAGCGGTTAATGGACGGGTTCAAATCGAAAGGATCAGCGCCCGTAGACGCGCACCTTGCGGCCTTCCTCGGCATCGACGCTGTCGCGCACGCCGACGGAAATGCGGCTGGCTTCGACACCCCCCGCCAGAAGCGCGTTGCGCAGAAGCATCGCCCGGTAATAGGCCGTGCGCCGCGCATCGGTGACATTGCCGGTCGTGGTGTCGGCGAAGGCGATGACTTCCAGCGTGCGTCCGGACCGCACCAGTTCCGAATTCTGGGCAAAGTCGGCAACCGCGGCCTGGGTCTCATCGTCGAGACGGGTCGCGCGCGGCTGGAAGGTGACCGTCAGCTCTTCCTGGCTGATGGTGACGGCTTCCTGCGTGCCCGGATCGCGCACATCCGCGCCGGTTTCGGAAAGCCGCTCGGTTTCCTCGTCGACGGCAACCGCCTGGACGTTGGTTTCCTGAGGCGAGGTCTCGTCGACGGTGACGATGGGCGGCGTGCCGCGATTGCGCGCGGTGGTCAGCGCCTCCACGATCACCTGGGAAAGCTCCTGCACCGAGGTGTTGGCGTTGGCACCGCCGATATTGGTTTCCGAGACGATCTCTTCCAGCACCGCCTTGGTGGTGTTCTGGATGAGCTGAAAGACGACGACGACGAGGATCATCATCACGAAGACGAGCACCATCGTCATCGTGGACAGGGCGTCGACATAGCCCGGCCAGTAGTTTTCCTCTTCTTCCTCTTCCGCGGCCATGCGCGACACCGTCCCCGAATTGCGGCGCGTTCTGCGCCCGGCAGCCCGAAGGCTAGGCCGGAACCGATTAGCGGTCCGTTAAGGTTATGAAAATCAGGCGCCGGCCGCCGCAGGCGTTCCCTTGCCGGAGACCTTGGCCATCACGTCCGCCGCCGGCCCGTCGGCCATCACCCGGCCGCCATCGACCCAGATCACCCGGTCGACCAGCGCCAGAAGCGGCGCGCGGTGGGTGGCCAGCACCAGCGTGCGGTTTTGCAGATAGGGCTTCAGCTCCGCCATCAGCCGCGCTTCCAGGGTGTTGTCCATGGAGGCGGTCGGCTCGTCGAGAAGCAGCATCGGCGGCTCCGCGGCCAGCACCCGCGCCAGCGCCACCGCCTGGCGTTCACCGCCCGAAAGATAGCCGCCCCGCGGCCCCACCGGCATCGAATAGCCGCCCGGATGGCGCGCGGCGAAATCGGCCACGCCGGAAATCTTCACCGCCCGCTCGAAGGCATCCTCCGAGACCGCCGAGAGCCCGGCGCAGATCGCCTCGCGCAGCGAGACATCGAACAGCACCGTATCCTGCTGCATATAGCCGAAGGCCCGCCGGATCGCCGAAGGCGCGGCCTGACGCGCATCATGTCCGTCGATCAGGACAGCCCCGTCCGTCGGTTCGAGAAGCCGCAGCATGAGCTTGAGAAGCGTCGATTTTCCCGAACCGATCCGCCCGATGATCGCCACCTTCTCGCCCGGCCGGATGGTCAGCGAGGCCTCGCGGATCGTCGGGGCATGCGCCCCTTCATGCTGGAAGGAAACGTTCTGGAAGGTGATTTCGCCGCGGATCGGACGCCGGCTGGCGCTGCGGTCGCCGGCCTCTTCCTGCGGCGCATTCATCAACAGGGCCATGACATCGGCGGTGCGCGACATGTGGCGGATGCGCATGAGATTGCCGAGAAGCTGGGCAATGGGCGCGACCGCCCGCCCGACGATCAGCGTCGAGGCCGCCAGCGCGCCGACCGTCATGCCGCCGGCATCGATCTGGAAGACGCCGATGATGAGGGTGAAGGCGATGACCGCCTGGGTCACCATCATGCCGATCTGGGAGCCGGCGCTGGTCCAGAGCCTTGCGATGTGCCCGGCATGGGCCGCCTCGTCGGAAAGCCGCTCGAAGCGCCGCAACAGACCGCGTGACAGGCCCGCCGTCTTGACCGTTTCCAGCGCACCCAGCGTTTCCAGAAGCTGGTTCGACTGCTTGCGCGAAAGATCGGCCGAAGAAAGCGCTGCCTTGTCGGAGCGCGCCTGGGCAATGACGTGAAAGACGCCGAGAAGGGCGATGCCGGCCAGTGGCGCAGCCACGACCCAGCCGCCGATGAAACCCAGCACCGTCATCAGGATCAAGAAGAAGGGAAGGTCGGCAAACACCGAGACAAGTGTGGCCGGCACGATCTGGCAGAGCCCTTCCACTTCGCGCGCCACCGAGGCGATCAGCCCGGGCTCGCGCGGCGCGCGGGCCAGCGGAGCCCCCATCAGCCGGCGATAGAGCCGCGCCTGCAAGGCAAGGGAGATGCGAAGGCCGATGGCATCGAGATAGCGCATGCGCACGAAACGCAGGGTGAGGTCGATCGCCATGGCGATCGACAGGCCGATGGCGAGCGCAAACAGCGTGTCGAAGGCAAGATGCGGGATGACCCGGTCATAGACCGCCATGGTGAAAAGCGGCAGCGCAAGAACCATCAGATTGGAAATCAGCGCCGCGGCGAGAAGCTCGGCCGTCGCCTTGCGCTGCGGCCCGATGACGTCGCGGTAGACGGAAAGGAAGATGCCGCGCCCGTCGGGGCGCACGGCGCCCTGTGCGGGCCGCGCACTGCGCGCGCTGGCCGGAGTTTCTGTTTCCGCTTCGCCGCGCGGGCGGATGAAGAAGACCGTGCCGGAATGTTCGGCGGCAAGTTCAGCCTCGCTGACCGGGCTCTGCGCCCCGTCTTCGTCGACGATCAGCGTGTCCTTGTCGGCTCTTGCGACAATCAGCCGGGACAGCCCGCTGGTCAGAAGGACGACGCAGGGAAAATCCTGCGCCGACAGGCTGGCGAGCGTGCGCGTGTCATAGGCGACATCGACGCTGGCATCATCGGCGGCTGCAGCCAGTTCCTCCGGGGTCGGCACGCCCTCGGCGTTCTCCGCCATCACCGGCGCGCGTCCCGACCAGGCGCCGGCGATGCGCCCGATGGATTTCAGAAGATGCGTGCCGCCTCCATGGCGGGGCGTGCCGGCTTCAGGCATGGCTGCGCCTTCCGCTGCCTGGCGTTCCCGGCGGCGGGCGATCAATGCCTCGCGAAGGTTCGACTGGCTCATATGGTGCCGGTCCCTCCACCGCCCTCCGGCCGGATGCGCGACGCGGCATCCCTCAGGCCTGATGGCGAACAGATGCCATCTCGCCAACTTATGCTTAACGCTTCGTGAACCCCGCTCGGTTCAAATGGGGCGACGACCTTTCGGCCAAGGCTGCCTGATGACGCCCGACGAGCACGACAATTCCGCGCGCCTGCCCTATCCCCGGCGCTGCGACACCATCCTCAAACGCGCCCATTCCCTGCTCGTCTATGCACTGGGCGGGGCGGTGTGCCTTTTCGTCCTCTGGGCCGCCCTGACCGAGATCGACCAGGTGACGCGCGGTTCGGGCCGCGTCGTGCCGCAGGTGCGCAACCAGATCGTCCAGCATCTGGAAGGCGGCATCGTGTCCGAGATCCTCGTCCGCGAGGGCGATGTCGTCGCGGCCGGGCAGCCGTTGTTGCGGGTGGAAAATTCCTTCAACGCCGCGGAACTTGCCGAGGCCCGCATCGAGGTGAAGGCGATCCGGGCGCGCATCGCGCGGCTTGACGCCGAGATCGACGGCTCGGACATCATTCTCTTCGACGAGGCGCTGCGGGCCGACGTGCCCGATATTGTCGAGCGCGAAGGGGCCCTGTTCCGCCGCCGCGCGGCAAGCCTTGCCGCCCAGATCGACATTCTTCAGGCCCAGAGCCGGCAAAAAGGCCTAGAGCTGTCGGAGCTGCGGGCCCGCTGGACCAACACCCAGCGCGAGCGCGAACTGGTCCGCGAACGCGTGGAATCGCTGCGCCGCCTCGTCCAGCGCGGCGCGGTCTCCAACAACGAATTGTTGCAGGTCGAAGGCCAGCTTCAGCAGGTCGAAACCCGCATTGCCGATCTCGTGCACGACATTCCGCGCACCGAGGAAGCCCTGAGCGAGATCACCCGCCGTGTCGAGGAAGCCCGTCTGCGCTTCCGCGAAGAGGCTGAAACCGAACGCTCCGAAGCCGCCCTCGAGGTCGCCAAGCTGGAAGAACGCATCTCGGCCATGATCGACCGCTCGGCGCGCTCCGAAGTGACCGCCCCGATTGCCGGCGTCGTCAACAAGCTCTTCGTGGCGACCGTCGGCGGCGTGGTGCGGTCCGGCGAACCGCTCGCCGAACTCGTGCCGGCCGATGCCTCGATCGCCGTCGAGGTGCGCCTGTCGCCGGCCGACCGCGCCGAGGTGTGGCCGGGCCTTCCCGCCGTGGTGAAGGTCTCCGCCTATGAATATTCGATCTATGGCGGGCTTTCGGGACGGGTGGTCGACATCTCCCCCGACGCCCTGACCGATCAGGATGGAACGCCCTATTTCCGTGTTCGCCTCGAGGCCGATTCCACCGGCTTCGGCCCCGATCACCCGGTCGTGCCGGGCATGCTGGCGCAGGTCGACATCCTCTCCCAGCGCCGAACCATCCTCGATTATCTCCTGCGCCCGGTGCGCGAGGTCACCGCCAACGCGCTGCGCGAATAGGCGCAAAACCGGGCGCTCAAAGCAAAAGGGCTGCCTCTCGGCAGCCCTTTTCGTTTCTGATTCCTCGATCCGGTCAGGCGACCTCGTCCACGATCAGCTGCGCGATCTGCGTGGTGAAGCCGGCATCGGAGTAGAAGGTGTAGGTCGTCTCGGTGCCGTTGACCGCGGTTTGCAGGAACTCGCCCGCCCCGGCCGAGCCGACGATCGAATCGCCGGTGTTGGCGTCGATCCGCAGCGTGTTGCCGCCATCGGTCATCTGCTGGATTTCGTTTGCCTGGAAATCCAGCGTCGCCGAGACGCCCGCACCGCGGAAGTCGATGACCTCCACATTGGTCAGCGCGCTGATGAGGGCCGCCTCGGAAACCGAGCCGCCGTCATCGACAACCGTCACGGTATCGGTATCGGCACCGCCATCGACCGCGCTTCCAGCAAAGCTGAGGAAGTCGCCTTCGTCGATGAGGAAGCTGTCATCGCCGGCATCGCCATCCATCGTATCGGCCCCGCCGCCGCCCGAAAGCGTATCGCCGCCCGCGCCGCCGATGAGGGTATCCGCGCCGGCCGTGCCGGTGAGGATGTCGTTGCCGTCGGCGCCATCGACATAGGTGATGCCGGCACCGAGCGTGATCGTATCGCCGTTGGACGAGCCAACGATGCGCTCGATCGCCGAATAGACATCGCCCGCCGCATCGCCGGTG